>JBAZBZ010000015.1:22307-63235 GCA_041671145.1 Bacteroidales bacterium
AGCAAAAGGCAAATCATTATTCGAATTATTAATTGACATTTATAAAGAATTTGGTTTTTACAAAGAGTCATTGCTTTCACTAACGCGAAAAGGCAAAACCGGACAAGAAGAAATTGCGCAGATGATGATTGATTACAGAAAAAATCCACCGAAAGAAATTAATAATTCAGAAATAATAAGAATTTGCGACTATTCATTATTAAAAGATTTTGATATTATTAATAAAAAAGAAAAATCAATAAATCTTCCAAAGTCCGATGTGTTGCAGTTTTTCTTAAAAGACGGAAGCATAATATCTGTTCGACCATCGGGAACAGAACCGAAAATAAAATATTATTTCGGTGTTAAATCAGAATTGAAAGACAAAAACGATTTTGAAAAAGTAAACGCTGAACTTGACAAAAAGATTGAGAATATTATTAAATCACTGGGATTGAAATAAATTAACCAAGACCTAACAGGTTTTAAAAACCTGTTAGGTCTGCAAAATCAAAAACGATGAGCAACACATTCGGAAAAATATTCAAACTAACGACTTTTGGTGAATCGCATGGAGCAGCGGTTGGCGGAGTTGTTGACGGTTGTCCGTCAAATTTTAAATTGGATTTTAATTTAATTCAAAAAGAATTAGACAGGCGAAAACCAGGGCAATCTGCAATTACAACACAGCGAAAGGAATCAGATAAAGTTGAATTTTTATCGGGAATTTTTGAAGGAAAAACAACAGGTGCGCCAATTGGTTTCGTTATTAAAAATGAAAATCAGAATTCAAAGGACTACGAAAATTTAAAAAACATATTTCGCCCATCACATGCCGATTATACATATCAGAAAAAATACGGAATAAGAGATTATCGCGGAGGTGGCAGGGCATCGGCAAGAGAAACAGCGGCAAGAGTTGTTGGCGGCGCAATTGCAAAGCAAATTTTATCGAAACAAAAAATTTCAATCAACGCTTATGTAAGTCAGATTGGTGAAATAAAATTAAATAAGTGTTATAAAGAACTTGATTTTTTGAAGATTGAAAAAAATGCTGTTCGCTGTCCTGATGAAGCAATTGCCAAAAAAATGCTTGAAAAAATAGAGAAAATAAAAAAGTCAGGTGATTCTATTGGCGGAATAATTAAGTGTGTTATTAAAAATGTTCCTGCCGGAATTGGCGAACCTGTTTTTGATAAACTTCAGGCACAGCTTGCAAATGCAATGCTTGGCATAAATGCAGCAAAAGGATTTGATTATGGCTCGGGGTTTGAAAATATTGAAAAGAATAGTTCGGAAATTAATGATGCTTTTATTTTAAAAAATAAAAAAGTATCAACACTTTCAAATTATTCGGGCGGAATACAAGGTGGAATAAGCAATGGTGAAGATATTTATTTTCGTGTTGCTTTTAAACCGACGGCTACAATTTTAAAATCGCAGAAAACTTTAAACACAAATGAAAAAGCAGTAGAATTTACAGCTCACGGAAGACATGACCCATGCGTTTTGCCACGTGCCGTTCCTATTGTTGAGGCAATGACAGCTTTAGTTTTAGTTGATAGTTATTTGGTAAATAAAATATTTAACACATAAATTATTTGTTAATAGTTAAATTTATTTTTTATTTTTTTTCTTTGCGTCTTAGCGTCTTAGCGAGAAAATTTTTATATTTGATTTTTAATCTTTTTTTATGAAACTAAAACTTTGCATTGTAGTTCCCTGTTACAACGAAGAAGAAGTATTGACAATAACTTCAAAAACATTATTGGAATTGCTCGAAAGATTAATTTCGAAAAACAAAATTGACGATTCGAGTTTTTTGTGTCTTGTTGATGATGGCAGTTGCGACACAACATGGGAAATAATCAAAGATTTATCACAAAAAAATAAAAATATTCGCGGAATAAAATTTTCGACAAACTTCGGGCATCAGAACGCACTGCTTGCCGGTCTTCTAAACATGAAAGACAAATCCGATTGCATAGTTACGATTGATGCCGATTTGCAGGATGATGCAAATGTTATTGAAGAAATGCTCAATAAATATAATGAAGGAAATGAAATTGTTTACGGAGTTAGAAATAACCGTGAAAGCGATTCGTTTTTCAAACGTTTTACTGCTCATTTTTTTTATAAACTTATGCAGGCAATGAAAGTAAAAACTGTATATAACCACGCTGATTACCGTCTTGCAAGCAAAAGAGTTTTAAATGAATTTGCGCGTTTTAATGAAGTGAATTTATTTTTACGCGGAATTTTTCCTACTCTTGGTTTTAGGTCGGCAAATGTTTTTTACAAAAGAAGCGAAAGAGTGGCAGGTGAAACAAAATATCCGTTGAAAAAAATGATTGAATTTGCATGGAATGGAATAACTTCATTCAGCATTTATCCACTACGTTTAATTTTTTTCCTTGGTCTTATTATTTTCTTATTTTCATTTTTACTAATATTATGGGCTTTTCTGCCTATTTTTGAGGGCGAAGCAGTTCGTGGCTGGGCATCAACTGTTATTCCGTTGTTCTTTTTCGGCGGGTTACAGATGATTTGTCTCGGAATAATAGGTGAATATGCCGGTAAAATTTATAAAGAAATTAAAGCCCGACCGAGATTTATTATTGAAGAAGAAATTTAATATTTACTAATTATAAATTTTTAATATCATGTTTAAAAAAATATTCAAAATTTCAGGAATAGTAGTTCTTGTGATATTTGCGGCTGCTATAATTCTTCCCATTGCATTCAAAGGAAAAATTGAATCGAAAGTTAAAGAAGAAATAAATAATAATATTAATGCAAAAGTTAACTGGAAAAATTATGGTTTAGGAATGTTCCGGAGTTTTCCTGATTTTATTATATCTATCAGAGGACTTACTGTAATTGGTGTTAATGAATTTGCAGACGATACACTTGCAAATATAAAATCATTAAATGTTAGAATTGATATATTTAGTGTTTTCAAAGGTAGTTCATATAAAATCAAGAAAATTACTCTCAATGAACCTAATATTCACTTACTTGTTTTAAAAAACGGCAAGGCAAACTGGGATATTTCAAAACCTTCGGCAGCGCCTCAGCAATCCGGACAACCGTCGGCATTTAAATTGTCATTGCAGAAAGTTTTAATTAATACGGGAAATCTTACTTACGATGCACAGGATTTAGGAATGAAAATTATAATAAAAAAGCTCAATCATGTCTTAAGTGGTGATATGACAGCCGATTTAACTTCATTGGATAATAAAGGAACTATCGAATTTCTTACTTTGATTTATGGTGGTGTAAAATATCTTAATTCTGTGAATGCCATCATCAGTGCTAAACTTGATGCCGATTTAAAAAATTTCAAATTTACTTTTAAAGAAAATGAATTCAGAATAAATCAATTGCTTCTTGGAATGGACGGTTATGTGGCAATGCCGAAAAGTGATATTGAAATGAATTTAAAATTCAATGTAAAAAGTACAGATTTCAGAAATTTCTTATCTCTTATTCCTGCTGTTTATACCAAAGATTTCGAAAAAGTTCAGACAAAAGGAAAACTCGCTCTTGACGGTTATGTAAAAGGAATATACAATGATAAAAAAATTCCGGGATATTCAGTGAATATCCAAATTGATGATGCAATGTTCAAATATCCTGATTTACCAAAGTCGGTTACAAATATTGCATTAAAAACAAATATTACAAATACAGGTGATAATGCCGACAACACTGTAATTAACATATCCAAATTTCATTTCGAAATTGGCAACAATCCTGTTGATATAAGAATGGATATTAAAACGCCTGTTTCTGACCCTCAAATCAATGGAATTATAAAAGGTAAAATGAATTTAGCAGAAGTTAAAGATTTTTATCCTCTTGAAAAAGAACAGGAGCTTACTGGCGTTGTGACTGCCGATATTTCATTAAACGGAAAACTTTCTTCAATAGAGAAAAAGAAATATGAAGATTTTAAAGCAAATGGTAAAATCAATGTCAGCAATCTGAAATATAAAAGTAAAGATTTTACACAAAGTGCTGCAATTAGTGAAATGGAACTTCTATTCTCTCCGCAATTTGTTGAGCTGACATCATGCAACATAAAAATTGGCAAAAGCGATTTAAAAGCTAAAGGTAGAATTGATAATTTATTATCGTACATTTTCAAAAAAGATGTTTTAAAAGGAACCTTCCAGAGTTCTTCAAATTTAATGGATTTGAACGAATTTATGCAACCGTCAAAAGAAGAAACTGTTGCCAGCAAGCCAAAATCAGATGCTTCTTCTTCTTTAACTATAATTGAAGTTCCCGAAAACATTGACTTTGTGGCAAATGCTACTTTCGGAAAAATTATTTACGATAATATGGAAATGACAAATGTTGATGGAGTGCTTAAAATAAAAGACAAGCAAGTTACATTAGAAAATCTTAAAATGAATATGCTCGATGGACGGCTCGCTGTTAACGGATTTTACAACACAAAAGATAAAAATAAACCTTTAGTTGATTTTAATCTCGATATAAAAGATTTTGATATTCAGAAATCGGCAAAAACTTTTATAACAATGCAAAAGCTTGTTCCTATTGCAAAATCATGCTACGGAAAATTTTCAACAAAAATGAAACTCAATACTGCTCTTGACAGCAAGATGATGCCGATAATAAATACCATAAACGGAGAGGGTTTGTTGAATACGACAAAAATATCGGTTCAGGATTTTGCTCCTCTCACAAAAATCGGAGATGCTCTGAAAATGGAAAAACTAAAAAAATTATCTCTTGATAAAATAAATTTTTCATTTAATTTCATTAACGGAAAAATTATTGTTAAGCCATTTGATTTTACTTTTGAGAAAATAAAAGGTAAAATAGGAGGTTCAAATTCATTCGACCAAACAATTGATTACGTTGCCAATCTTGAAATACCTCGAAGTGAATTCGGTGGAGCAGCAAACGGAGTTTTGAATAACCTTACATCGCAGGCAAACAGTAAAGGAGCAAATTTCAAAGTTGGTGATATCGTGAAAGTAGATGCATTGATTGGCGGAACTGTCACAAAACCTACTATAAAACTTGGAATGAAAGGCACAATGAATAATGTAATTGAAGATGCTAAAAATAAAGTGAAAGATGAAATCAACAAGAAAAAAAATGAAGCCGAAAACAAAGTAAAAGAAGAAGTCAACAAAAATAAAAAAGAACTTGAAGATAAAGCTAAAGCCGAACAGGAACGGTTGAAAAAAGAAGCTGATGATAAAGTAAAAGCCGAGCAGGAAAAAATAAAAAAAGAAGCTGATGACAAACTGAAAAAAGAAAAAGAAAATTTGAAAAATAATTTGAAGAAAAAAATTAAGTTCTAAACAAAAACGCCACAGACTCACAGATGAAAAAAAGAATATACTTTTTATTTTTTCTGCAATTTTTATTTATATTTTCTTTTTCACAAACAGAAAGCAATTGTCCTGAAATAAATAACAGAAAAGCGATTAAGCTTTACTCAAAAGGAATAGAAACTTATAATACTGCCCGCAATCCATCGGAAATCAGAGAAGCAATTACATTGTTTAATCAGGCAATTGAAGAGGAACCGCAGTTACCTGATGCATATTTTGCGCTGGCAAAAATTAATTTTAAAAATCAATCGTTAAAAGAAGCGGAAAAATATCTGCTTAAAACCATTGAATTATGCCCGTCATACAATAATGAAGCATACTTTCAGCTTGGAGAAATTTATCTGGGAAGAGCCGACCACTTTTATGAGTCAGGAAATTTTCAGGAATCCGCAAAGAATTTTGTTAATGCTGCAAAAAATTATTTTAATTATTTGCAAAATCTGAAAACAAGCAACAAAAAAACTTCAGATGACAAAAAACTGGAAATTGAGAGAAAATACGAAACATCAAAATTAATTGGAGATTTGCTGAGCCATCCTGTTCCTTTTAACCCAAAACCTGTTGAGGGTATTTGCACAAAAGACGATGAAGCTCTTTCTATTATTACTCCCGATAATGAACTTGCTTTATATACAAAAAGGTTTAAAAAAGAACCCTATCCTGATTATATCGAACAATTTATGTATAATGAAGCTGTGAATGGAAAATTTGGCACGGGATATATTATGAAAGCTCCCTTCAACCAAGGAACTAATGAAGGCGGAGCAACTTTAACTGCCGATAATCTTCACATGTTTTTTGTTATTTCCAAAAAGGAAACTACAACTAAAACCGAAAAAGGAGTAACAAAAACCAACGAATATTTTAACAGCGATATTTATTATTCTGATAATATAAACGGACAATGGACAGAACCAAAAAGCATTGGTGATAATGTAAATAGCCCCGATTCGTGGGAATCACATCCTTCAGTTTCTGCTGATGGCATGGTTCTTTATTTTTCAAGTAATCGCCTTGGTGGCTTTGGGGGATGCGACTTGTATAAAATTGAAAAAAACGAAAAAGGTGTATGGGGCAAACCAATAAATCTGGGTCCTACTATTAATACTGCAGGTGATGAAGTTTCTCCTTTTATCCATACCGATAGCCAGACATTGTATTTTTCTTCAAACGGACACGACGGACTTGGGGGATTGGATATTTTCTACACAAAGCAAAACGAAAAAGGAGAATGGACAACTCCCAAAAATCTTGGTTTTCCTATAAATTCAATATATGATGATGAAAGTTTTTTTGTAAGCACCGATGGAAAAACCGGCTATTTTTCTTCCGACAGGAAAGATATAAAAGGCAAGGGAGGAATTGATTTATATTCATTTCCATTATATGAAGATGTAAGACCTGAAAGGGTTCTGTTTGCTAAAGGACAATTGAAAGATGAAAAAACAGGGTTGCCAATAAAAGCTACAATTGATATTAAAAGTGTTGATGGAAAAAAAATAAAAGAAATTTCTGTAGATACTAATTCCGGGAAATATGTTGTAGCCATGGCTTTTAAAGATGATTACGTGCTGACAGTAAAAAAAGAGGGCTATGTTTATGATTCAAGATATTTTGCTAAAGATGACACCACTTATCAAACGCCAAAAGCAATTGAACTTGAAGTTAAGCCTATTGAAGTTGGCGAAAGCTACAGGATAAATGATATTTATTTTTCAACGAACTCTTCTGAATTAACAAATTCTTCAAAAATAGTATTAAATGAATTTTTTGATTTTCTTAAAGAAAATCCAAACATGAGAATTTCGATACAGGGACATACCGATGATATTGGCAGCGAATCTGACAATCTTGCATTATCCGAAAATCGTGCAAGGGCAGTTCAGCAATATTTAATTTTTAAAGGGGTTGAACCAACAAGAATGGAATATAAAGGATTTGGTGAATCACAACCTGTAGCAACAAATGAAACTGCAGGAGGAAGAGCAAAAAACAGAAGAACTGTGTTTGTAATATTAAATAAATAAAAATCGAAAAATAAAAACATGAAATCATACAAAAAAGAACTCTGGTTCAATCTTGATGCAAGACGCGCATTTTTAAATATCACTCCAATGATTGAAGATTGTTTGCGTGAAAGCGACATTAAAGAGGGTTTGCTACTCTGCAACGCAATGCATATTACTTCAAGTATTTTTATTAACGATGACGAATCGGGCTTGCACAGCGACTTTGAAACATGGCTCGAAAAACTTGCTCCTGAAAAGCCGCATTCACAATATCATCACAATGGCTATGAGGATAATGCCGATGCTCATTTAAAAAGAACCATTATGGGAAGGGAAGTTGTTGTAGCAATAACAAACGGACGACTTGACTTCGGTCCTTGGGAACAAATTTTTTACGGCGAATTCGACGGAAAAAGAAAAAAACGAGTGCTTGTGAAAATTATCGGAGAATAAAATAAAAAAACATTCGAACAAACGAATTATAAAAGAATAAAAATAACAAACGAAATTTTAAAACTATTTAAATTTAAAAACATGCAAAAAGCAGAAATTCAAACAGCAAAAGGTACAATGAAAGTGGAGTTCTTCGAAAAAGATGCTCCCAATACCGTAGCAAATTTCATTAAACTTTCAAAAAGTGGATTTTATGATGGTCTTATTTTCCACAGAGTAATTCCTAATTTTGTGGTTCAGGCAGGTTGTCCAAATGGCAGGGGAGACGGTGGTCCGGGCTATACTATAAAATGTGAACTAACGGGCAATAATCAATATCATACACGCGGTACTCTTTCGATGGCTCATGCCGGAAGAGATACTGGTGGTTCACAATTTTTTATATGCCATAATAGAGAAAATACGCAACATCTCGACAGGCAACATACTGCTTTCGGAAAAGTTGTGGAAGGACTTGATGTTATTGATAAAATTCAACAAGGTGATAATATCGAAAAGATTTCGATACTTGAGGAATAAAATTATTTAATAAATTCCGATTTTATAATTGGTGATAGATATTTTCCGAAAAATTTGTTTTACAAAACTATTATTTATATATTTGTGTACTTAAATACATAATTATAAATTTATGAAACGTACAATTATAAAAATAGATGAAAACAAATGCACGGGTTGTGGCTTATGCGCTGAAGGTTGCCATGAAGGTGCGCTTCAAATTATAGATGATAAAGCCCGTTTGGTAAGTGAACTTTTCTGTGATGGTCTCGGCGCATGTATAGGCGAATGTCCCGAAGATGCAATTACTCTTGAAGAAAGAGAAGCTCAGCCATACAATGAAACTGAAACAATAAAAAGAATTTCCGCAAAAGGTGATAATACAATTATTGCACATTTGAAACACCTCAAAGAACATAATGAAACAGAGTATTTAAAAAAAGCTATTCATTATTTAAAAGAAAATAATTTCAAACTTAATTATGATGAGTTTGAAAAAGCAGAACCCCATAATCATGTTGGAGGATGTCCTGGTTCAAAGGCAATGGATTTCAGAAATGAAATAAAAGAAAAAAGTTGCGAAAAAGAAATCGAAGATAACCCTTCTGAGTTGCGCCAATGGCCTATTCAATTGCATTTGATAAATCCCACTGCCTCATATTATAAAAATGCTGATGTTATACTTGTTGCCGATTGCGTGGCATACAGCATCGGTAATTTTCATGAAAAATATTTAAAAGGAAAAAGCATTGCAATTGCTTGTCCAAAACTTGATTCAAATAAAGAAATTTATGTTGAAAAAATAAAGCAAATGATTGATGAAGCTGAAATAAAATCGTTAAATGTTATGATTATGGAAGTGCCATGCTGCAATGGATTATTGCAAATGGCAAAGCATGCAAATGAGGAAGCAAAGAAAAAGGTTGATATTGAAGTAACAGTAATTGGAATAAAAGGAGAAGTAAAAAAATAAATAAAAAATTAAAATTTTAGTCATTTAGTATATTAGGACTTATCAAACATATTAATTTACAATTAATCAAAATTTAATTAAATCTTAATATTAAATAATATTCTAAAAAATATATTTGACACATTTACAATTTTTAAATAAATCATAAATTTATAAGGAGGAAAAAATATGAGTATGTTTTGTTTTCAATGTCAGGAAACTTTAAAAAATACCGGTTGTACAATAAAAGGCGTTTGCGGCAAAGAAGAAAGTGTTGCCAGAATGCAAGACCTTTTAATTTACACGTTGAAGGGAATTTCTATTTACTCAATAAAAGCCCGTAATGCAGGAATTGAAGATGATGAAGTGAATAAATTCATTGTTGATAGTTTATTCATGACTATTACAAATGCAAATTTTGATAAATCGAGATTTACAGACCAAATAAAAAAAGGAATTGAACTTCGTGAAAAAATAAAAAGTGATTTGGAAAAATCGGGAATAAGATTAAACGAAGCAGAACTTCACGATTCGGCTAAATGGAAAGCAAACACGGCTGAAGGATGTGAATTAAAAGCTGAAAAAATTGGTGTTCTTTCGGCCAAAAATGAAGACATTCGTTCGTTAAAAGAAATGTTGATTTATGGAATCAAAGGAATATCGGCGTATGCAGAGCATGCAAGGAATCTTGGTTATGAAGATAAAAACATTTACAAATTCATGCAGGAAGCATTGGCAGCTGCAACCAACGATAAAATTTCTGCTGATGAACTAGTATCTCTTGTCATGGAATGTGGTAAAAATGGTGTAAATGTTATGGCTTTACTTGATAAAGCAAATACATCAGCTTATGGAAACCCTGAAATCACAAAGGTAAACATAGGAGTAAGAAATAATCCTGGAATATTAATCAGCGGACACGATTTGAAAGATATGGAAGAACTTTTGCAACAGACCGAAAACAGCGGTGTTGATGTTTATACTCACAGCGAAATGTTGCCAGCAAATTATTATCCTGCTTTTAAAAAGTATAAGCACTTTGTTGGAAATTATGGAAACGCTTGGTGGAAGCAGAGAGAAGAAATCGAATCATTCAACGGACCTGTTTTATTCACTTCAAATTGTTTGGTTCCTCCTTTTGATAATGCAACTTATAAAGACCGAGTTTATACAACAGGCGTTGTCGGATTCGACACTTTCAAACATATTTCCGATAGAAAAAACGGAAAGCAAAAAGATTTTTCTGAAATTATTTTGCATGCAAAAAAATGCAAGCCACCTGTTGAAATTGAAAAAGGCGAAATCATTGGTGGTTTTGCACACGCTCAAGTTTTTGCACTTGCCGACAAAGTTGTAGATGCAGTAAAATCGGGAGCAATAAAAAAATTCATCGTAATGGCTGGCTGCGACGGAAGAATGAAAAGCCGCGAATATTACACGGAATTTGCAAATAAATTACCGAAAGATACTGTTATCCTCACTGCCGGCTGTGCTAAATTCAGATATAACAAATTACAATTAGGCGATATTGGCGGCATTCCGAGAGTGCTGGACGCAGGACAATGCAACGATTCTTATTCTCTTGCGGTTATTGCTTTAAAATTGAAAGAAATTTTTAAGCTTAATGATATTAATGAGTTGCCTATTGTTTACAATATTGCTTGGTATGAACAAAAAGCAGTACTTGTATTGTTAGCTTTATTATATTTGGGAATTAAAAATATTCATTTAGGACCAACATTACCCGGATTTTTATCACCCAACATTGCAAAAGTATTAATCGAAAAATTCGGAATCGCAGGAATAACAAATGTTGATGAGGATTTAAAAATGTTTTTAAATTAGATGCTGGAGATTGGAAGCTGGAATTTGAATATTAAATTTTTAATTAACCGAAAACTAAAAACAGAAAACTGTAAACTAATTTTTTTATGGAAGAAGACATTGAAATTTGCCATTGCATGGAAGTAAATAAAAGTGTAATTATAAAGGCAATAAAAGAAAAGGGATTAAAAACCGTTGAAGATGTTCAGGACGAAACTACAGCAGGAACCGGCTGTGGCGGATGCATTCCTGACATTGAAAATATTCTGAAAAAAATTAATCAGCAGTAAATAAATTTTATCGAAATTACGGTTTTTGTATTGGAAAAATTTCAAATTACAATTTTATTTCTTTTAATACAAGCTTTAAATCGATTTTATTTTGAGGTAAATTGTTTTTGACAATTTCCCAAATCATTTCATAATCAATTCCAAAATATACATGGGAAATTAAATTTCGTAAATTATACATTTTTTTCCATGGTATTTCCTTATGTCTTTCCTGAATATCGGCAGGAATGTTTTTTGTTGCTTCTCCAATAATTTCAAAGTTTCTAATCACTGCATCAACTATCATATAATTCTTTTTAAACTCAGAAAAGCTTTTATTGTTTGTGTATTCTTCAATTCTTTTTATTGAGGTCAGCATGTCTTCGATATAAAGAGCATATTTTCTTTGAGCAGGATTCATACGTATTTAACCTGTTTGGTGATAATATCGCGAAGTTGTTTTTTTAAAGCATTTATCGAAACCAAATCAATTTTTCTTTTGAGTTCTTTTTCTAGCAACTCCTGCAAATCAAAAAACTCCCATCCAATCGGCTTTTTGAAGTGAACTAAAATATCAATATCGGAATTTTCATTTTGTTTGTTTTCCGAAAATGAACCGAAATAACCAATCTTATCAACATAAAATTTGCTGAATAATTCGGGCTTAAGATTAGCTAATATATTCTCTATTTCCATTTGAGTTATCATATTACAAAACTACGTAATTTTTCAAAAATTACAAAATCTATTATATAAATTTCTTTATGGTATAATGTTATAAGTTTTCCTAAAGTTCCAAACTTTCGGAAAGTTTTCTAAAAAATCAGCGATAAATCATTTCAGCAAAAGATTTTATTGAGTGCAAAGTTTCTTCCGGTGCTTCGAGATAACCCATGTGTCCGCAGTCGAGAATTGTTACTTCCGAATGTTTTGGTAAATTGATTTGCATTGCAGCTTTTTCAAAAGGTATTCTTTTATCTTTTTTTCCAAAAATAAAAAATACAGGAACATTTGTTTCAGAAAGCAAATCCGAATAATCTTTTCTTTCGAGCATTCCAAGTTGAGCTGCAGTAATTCCTTCAGCAGTCATTTGTTCTGATGCATTTATTTTTAATCGTTCGATTTCGGGTTTCAATCTTTCAACATTTTCGGGTGCAAACAAATCGGGAATAAATTGGTTTAAATAATCTTTATGATTTTTTCTTATAATTTCTATTGCACGTTTTCTGTTTTCTTTTGCTTCGGGAGTGTCGGCAAATGCTGATGAATGAAAAAGCCCGAAACCGTTAATCATTTCAGGAAACTTTTTTGTAAAAGCAAGTGTTACGTATCCACCCATAGAATGACCGAACATCACACATTTTTTAACATTCAGAAATTCCAGTACCGCTTTCACACAATCTGCCATTAATTCCATTGTGTGAACTTCCGCTATACATTCACTTTTGCCATGACCAGGCAAATCAATAGTTATTACTTTATATTTTTCCGATAGCTTTTCAGTAAAATTATTCCATATTTCAAGCGATTCCGTGAAACCGTGCAATAGAACAATTGCGTTACCGTTTCCGTTTTCACAGAAATTTATTTTTGCTCCTTTAAAATTAATTGTTTGATAAGGCATAAAAATATTATTTTATAAGTTTATAAAGTTAGTAAAATTAGAAAAATTTGATAATTGAAATTTATTTTTTTCTAAAAACCGGACATAGTTGTCAGACCTGTCAGAGTTTAAAAATTCTTTTTATTTTCCAACCTTTTCCGTATTATTGTAAAAATCTTTTTTATGGAATATGGGTTTTGTGATTTAAGTGTTGTTGCTGTCCGCAGGGAACCAAGCAATTTGAGTGAAATGACAACACAATTGCTTTTTGGTGATATTTTTCAGATTATCAAAAAGCAAGATGAATGGATTCAAGTAAAAATATTTTACGATGAATATGAAGGGTGGATTAATCAAACACAATTCAAACAAATTTCAGGCGAAACATTTATTAAGCTTACCAACACAAGTCCCGATTTGTCAACCGATTTAGTTCAACTTATAATTAACGATACTCAAAAAACTGTTATTCCGATTTTGATGGGAAGTTCTTTTCCTTGTCTGGTTAACAATAGTTTTCATATCGAGGAAACTAAATATATTTTTGAAGGACAGACAGCCGACAAAAATAAATTTAAAAACAGGAATAACATTGCCGAAACCGCATATATGTACCTGAATGCGCCGTATCTATGGGGAGGACGCTCTCCATTCGGAATTGATTGTTCGGGTTTTACACAAATGGTTTTCAAATTAAATGGAATAAAATTACCGAGAGATGCTAATCAACAGGCATCAATTGGCGATATTTTAAGTTTTCCAGATGAACCACAACAGGGCGATTTGGCTTTTTTTGAAAATGATGAAAAGAAAATCACTCATGTCGGAATCATTCTTGGCAAATCACAAATCATTCATGCATCGGGAAAAGTGAGAATTAACAAAATTGATAATCGTGGAATTTTCAATATTGACCTAAATAAATACACGCATTCGTTGAAATTTATAAGAAAAATTATTTAAATAAAAATCCAGAGTTTTTAATGATTAAAAAAGTTTTCATTTCAGGCATTGGAACAAACGTAGGAAAAACAATATTTTCAGCAATTATCACAGAAGCGTTAAAAGCTGATTACTGGAAACCATTGCAGGCGGGCAATCTTGAAAATACCGATTCGGCTATTGTCAAATCACTTATTAGCAATAACGCTTCACGCATTTATCCCGAAATATATAAATTCAAAAATCCTCTTTCGCCCCACACTGCAGCAGAACTTGAAGGAATTGAAATTGAATTGAACAAAATAATTTTACCCGAAACCAAAAATAACCTGATAATTGAGGGAGCCGGAGGACTTTTGATTCCTCTTAATAATAAAGGTGATATGGTGATTGACCTGATAAAAAAAATTGATGCAGAAGTAATCTTGGTTTCACGAAATTATCTAGGTTCAATAAATCATACTTTATTATCCGTTGAAGCATTGAAACAAAGAAATATTAAAATTTCAGGAATAGTTTTTAACGGCGAAAGAAATAAATCGGGTGAAAAATTTATTCTTGCTCATACGAATCTGAAACTAATTGGAAATATTGAGAAAGAAAATATTTTTGATAAATCTACAGTAATAAAATACGCTGAAAATTTCAGACAAAGCTTTAAAACACTTACTATTATTTGAAAAAAAATCGTACTTTTGTATAAATGATTTTTCTATGAAATTATTTAAAAAAATATTATCTGTAATTTTAATTCTCATATTTTTTTCTGCCTGTAAAATATTCAAACCCAAATGCGAAACCTGTCCACATTGGAGTAAAGCAGATGTGAAAAAAACACAAATAAAAAATAATGAGAGAAAAATTTAAAAATATTCTTTCGGAGTTTCTGCCCGAAAATGCAGTTGCTCTGATTGTTGAATGGATTATACAGTACAAAATAAACCTTAAGATAACAAAAAAAAGAATCACGAAATTTGGAGATTATCGCCCACCTGCAAATAATTCTACCCATAAAATTACTGTAAACGGAAATCTTAATAATTATTCTTTTTTAATAACTCTTGTTCACGAAATATCGCATCTTGTTTGTTGGAATGAATGTGAAAAAAGAACAAAACCTCACGGAAAAAGCTGGAAAGAAAATTTTAAAAAACTTATGTTTCCTTTTCTGAATGAAAAAATATTTCCCGAAGAAATTTTATTAAGCTTAAATAAATATCTCAATAATCCTGCCGCTTCAACATTAAGCGATACAGAGCTTATGCGTATATTGATGAAGTATGATAATGATACCGCAGGTGATTTGAAATTCACTTTAATTGAAAATATTCCTGATAATTTATTCTTCGAAATACCGAGTGGCAGAAAATTCAGGAAAATAAAAAAAATCAGAAAACGATATAGATGTATTGAAATTGATACTAATAGAATTTACCTTTTCAATCCTCTCGCAAATGTAATTGCACTTGATAATTAATTTTATAACTTTGTATGAATTTATTTAAATATTTCGATTATGAGTATTACGAAAAATAAAAGTAATTACTGTTTGATTATGGCAGGTGGTTTGGGTTCGCGTTTCTGGCCAATGAGCAAACTTTCACACCCCAAACAATTTATTGATATTCTGGGAACAGGAAAAACGCTTATTCAGCAAACTTATGAACGTTATCTAAAAAACTTTTATAAAGAAAATATTTTTATTCTTACAAATGAAATATACAGGGACCTTGTAAAAAAACAATTACCCGAAATAAAAGACACACAGATTTTGTGCGAACCTGCCCGAAGAAATACAGCTCCTTGTATTGCTTATGCGACGTACAAGATAGCACAAATCGACCCGAATGCCAATTTTGTTGTTTCTCCTTCCGACCATATTATTATGAAAGAAGATATTTTCAGCGAAATGGTGGATTTAGCATTGAAAGCAAGTGCTTCCGAAGATATTCTTATTACAATAGGAATTAAACCAAGCCGACCCGATACCGGTTATGGCTACATTCAATTTGTTGATGATATTAAAAATAAAAATGAAAAAATAAAAAAGGTTAAAACTTTTACGGAAAAGCCTAATCTTGAAATGGCAAAATTCTTTGTTCAAAGCGGAGATTTTATGTGGAATGCAGGAATATTTATATGGTCGTTGAAAAGTATTACCGAAGCTTTTGATAATTTTTTACCTGAAATATCGTCAGTTTTCAAAGATGGAAATAATAAATATAACACGAGCGAAGAAACAGATTTTATTAAAAATGCTTTCACTGTTTGTAAAAGCATTTCTCTCGATTATGGTATTATGGAAAAAGCCGATAATGTACATGTAGTTTGCGCCGATATAGGCTGGTCGGATCTTGGAACATGGGGTTCATTATATGATAATTCCGAAAAAAATAAATCGGGAAATGTAGTAACAGGTAATAACGTTTTGCTATATGATTCAAAAAATTGCATTATAAAATTTCCCCAAGAAAAACTTGCTGTTATTCAGGGAATGAGTGATTACATAATTGTCGAGTCCGATAATATACTGCTTATTTGTAAAAAATCGGAAGAACAACAAATAAGGCAATTTGTAAACGATGTGAAAATTAAAAAAGGCGAGCAATTCGTATAAAAATTTATGTCCGTCAACTGACGGGTTGTGTCTTCGTATCTTAGTGACTGTCCTATACTACTCCCAATGAAGACGGATTTAATGATGTATTTAAAGTAAAATATACCGGTGAATTTAAAACTTTTCTATGCTCATTTTCAATCGCTGGGGTCAAGCTTTACGAAACCAACGATATCGACAACGGCTGGGATGTACGCGAATGCCCGATGGTGTATATTACTATATAATTAACGCTGCTGCTACTGATAATAAAAAATATAACTTTACCGGATATGTTCATGCAGAAAGATAAAATTTTCTAATAATTGAAAAAAACTGTCCATTATATAAATGAACAGTTTTTTTATTTTATCCCAAATTAAGCATTAGGAGTGAAGCGAACTAATGCTTAATTTAGGTTTATATAAAGCCAAATAAATAGGTTTTTCAAAATCCAAAACAGTTTCTAAAATTAAAGGAAAATTATAATAAAGTAAATATTTATTTTGCTTTCAATAAAATTATTTATGTATAAACTTATACTTTTTATGCGATATTTCTATTGCATTCTTATATAAAAACGTTTTATATTTACACCCAATATACCTATAGTAAAACAGAATTAATATTATATTTTTTAGAAAAAAATGAAACCTTTTAAGGAAAAAAATCGTATTTATTTTTTTTTATTATTATAAGTCAATGCTTTAAGTTAAATTCTAAAATATAATACGAAATTATGAAAAAGAGAATAATTTATTTAATTATGGCAATAGCAATTTTAAATATACCAAAAGTTCAAAGCCAGGATAAAAAAGATACCCTTTATAAAAACATGGGTGTTGCAGTTTCTCCGGCTCATTTGAATTTTTCTTTAAGACCGGGCGCATCAAAAACGCAACAAATAAAAATAACAAATGATACAAAAAAGAAAAATAAGTTCCAGTTGAATTTCAAGGATTTTGACATGAATGAAAACGGAAAAACTATATTTATTGATGCTGGCAAAGGCAAATACAGTTTATCTAAATGGGTAACAATATCACAAACATTTGTTGAATTGGAGCCGGGAGAAGAAAAAAAGATAGATGTAACAGTTAATATTCCTGCAACAGACGACGGATATAAAGCAGCATGGTGCATATTAATGGTTAACCAGCAAGAAGAGAAAAAAGATATTGATGTAAAGGGAAATGAAAAAACAATTGCTTTTGGTGTTATACCTCTTATATCGTTTGGAATTTATATTTATCAAAACCCGCCCAATGTTTTAGTAAATAAAGTTGAAATTCAAAATTTTAAATTAATTTCTTCTGATACTTCAAAAGTTAAAACTTTAAACTTAAGAGCAAAAAATACGGGAGATGGAATTTCATTTAGCAGTTGTTATGTTGAATTAACCAATACAAATATTGGCAAGCAAAATAAATTATTAGTTAAAAAATTTACGATTTTACCTGGTGAAACAAGAGATTTTACTTTTGATTTACCTGATAATTTGGAAAAAGGCAAATACTCTGCTATAGGAGTATTAGATTTTGGCAGTAATGAAGAAATAGAAACTGCAGAAATTGAGTTTGAAATTAAATAAAAAAAAATATTAGTAACAACTAAAAACGATGTGTATGTGAAAGGGATATAAAAAAAGTTGAAATTTCGTGAAGCATGAAATTTCAACAGGCGTTATACTTCGCATAGTAAAGTATATAAAGTTAAAAATCATATTAATTAAATTTAAAATTTTAAGGAGACCAAACTATGAAAAAAATCTTTTTAGCAATCGTTTTGGTAACTTTGTTTTCCTTTTCATTTAATAGAGCAAAAGCTCAGTTAATTGATGAAAAGAATGTAACATTTACCATGGATTTGCAGCCGATTCTCCAACTTAACATGGAAACACCCGACCAGATGTCGTTTGTATTTGATGAAATTGACAAATACTACGGTGGTATTACAAAGTATGGAGCAACAACTTTAAAAATCAGCTCAACTGTTAACTGGGACTTATATGCAATAGGTCTATCTAATGGTACCGTGGGGACAGGAAAATTTTGGGACCAAGTATTAAAGTATGGTACAAATGCAACGGGAGCAATTGACTCTATACCATTGAGCGCACTTGAAATCCATCAATCTCATGTGAATCCTTGTGTAACAGCTTCAGTAGTTGGAGCTGCCGACTATAGTGGCAAGTTTACAGCTGCAACGGCAACAACAGACTCAGCTAACAGTAATAGCGTTTATTATGACCCTTCTGTAATTGAAACTCCTCCTTTAATTGGAGAAAAATATATTGCAGGTATGAAGACAACAGGTGCTACCAAGTCTGTTGACGGAGGAAGTTATATGACACAAAGCGGCTCATCAAGTGATTATTATTACACGTTAGATTACAGAATTATTCCGGGCTTGCCTGTAAGATTTCCAAAGGCATTTCCGCCTACAGGTACAACATCTGATGAAATAGCAACTGGAAAATATGCTCAGCCGGGTGTTTACACTATGTATGTTAAATATGTATTATTGGAAGACCAATAAAAAATTGAAACATAAATAGTTGTAAAAGTACTTATTTTGTCATTCCCTGACAAGCAGAGTTTGTAAAACTCTGTTTCGAAGGGAATGACAATTTTAACAACCTGTTAATAAATTTATAAAAATCGTAGTTGCAAGCCCGAGCTATGAGAAAAAACAGAAATTAACAACAAACCACAAACGAAATACTTTTATACGAATAATGAACTAATTTTACAAGTTAATTTTCAGTTATTTGAAGTACCTTTTATAATCTTTGAAAATTTTTGTTATTTTTGATAAAACAAAAATCTAAACACAAAGAAAAAATTAATATATTAAAAATAAATAGTGAAAAATAAAAAAACTTGTGCTGTTAAAACTGAGAACTATAAACTGAAAACTAATATACAAAAAATGAAAATGAAAATAAAAATCAAAATCAATTTATTTATAATATTATTTGTCTGTACTTTGTTTGTTAAAGCTCAGAATTGTCAGCATTACCCTACATCTTATGTATTATTATCTACCGAACAAAATGTAAATTTTACATTTGATTCTTTTGCAAAATATTTAGGCGGTATAACAATAAGCGGGGCTACTATGCTGAGAATAAAAGTTGACAGCATTATAGATAACCCCAATTGTATGTGGAAACTCAAAATAGAATTGGACAATAACCATGTTAAAGGAACACCTGATAAAGAATGGGAACAAATTGAAAATTATGGAACAGCCGGAAATATGCCAACTTTAGATATGCTTCAAATAAGAGTTAGAAATGGTTGTAATACTTCGTCGCTTAATTTATTTGCTTCGAGATTTATAAATTATGATGATATTGTATATATTATTGACGGAAATTCTTTAAACTATGGACCATGCTCTCTGAATGTAAATTCAGTAGGTAGTTATTTAACAAATTACGAAGCATATACTTTTATAATTGATTACAGGATAAAACCGGGATATAGTTATAGACCGGGATTATATCAAATCAGTTTAAATTTTGTTTTGATGGAAGATAATTAGAAATGAATAATGAATATTGAATAATAAAAACTCTTGATACCTGAACTATTAACTTTAAGCTGAAAACTGTAATCTTCAAAAGTTAACATTTATAATTCCGAAACAATGTTTACTTAAAATCGTATAAGTATTTATTGTATAAACAATACTTAATGATTTTAGTAAAAAAAATATTTTGTTTTTTTTTATACCTCTTAATTTTATTGTTAAGTTGTCAATCTTTTTCACAGAATGTCACTACACATAACACTTATAATAACTTTCAAACATTATCAATAAAATTTATCAAGCCGGATATAGCATTTATCAAGGGAGAACTTATTTCAAATGTATTAGCAGTAAATAACAAGACAGACAAAAAAGTTGAATTTATAATTAATGTAACTTATCCAAATGGATGGAAAATATTAAATAACAAAGAAAAAATATATGAAATTAAACCGAATGATTTTATATTTATTCCCATAAGGATTTTACCACCTGCAGTTTTAGTAGGAAGTACAAAATTTTTATTTAACGCATTTGCATTTACAACGGATGGAAAACCATTGGCAAATGACTTTTTTTTCGCATCAACAAAAAAAATTGTTAAGTGGGAATTGAATGTTTCGCCTGAAAATGTTACATATTTTAGAAATAATGAAAATACTACAAATTTCTCATATAATCTTTATAATCTTGGAAATGAAAAAATAGATTTATTTGTTACTTTAAATAATAATAGTAAAAATGTATTTATATCTGACACTTCCGGTAAATTATTGACAAAGCTATATAACAATTATACAGTTGAACCGCTAAAGGATACAACAATTTATCTTAAATTAAAATATTCGGATAATATAAGAAATAAACAATGGGTAGATATTGAAAATCATAAACCATTATCGCAAACAAGCGAAAGCAGATTCAATTTATTTATAAATTCTTCAGTACCTAAAAAATCTTTCTACGTTAATTCCCCAAGGATTGGAAAAAAATTGGACTTTGTCAGATTACCTTCCGAAAAAATGGTAAGCCCATTCGGCAGTTCTGTTATTCCTTTAGTTGTTGATGCAAATGTTTACAACGTACTTAATAGTTCCACAACGACAATAATTGATTTACATGGCAATACCATTTTAAGCAATAAAGCAAATTTAGTATATAGTACACAACTTGGTTTTGCTTCAAACTATTTCACAAATATTACAAAAAATATCCCTTTATATCTGGGTTATTTTTATAAAAAAGGAAGTATTCAAATAGGTGATGTTCCAACCGGAGTATATGGTATGGGGGGAAGTAAAGGTATTAAATGCGATTATTATATAACAAGCAGAAATAAAATCGGAGCATCCTTAACCCGCTCAAATAATTTATTAGCATCTAAAAATATTACAAGTATAGGAATTTTTAATGATTATTATACCCGTTCTAATATTCATTTCTCAACTAATTATGGGCATTCTATAAATGAAATAAATAAAACCAATACGGATATATTATCATTCGGAAATTCATTTTTGCTATTTAAGAAACATTATATAAGTATTTCTCTTGCAGGAAGCAATAGTTATAATATAAATAATAAAAAAATCAACCGGTTTGGATACTCAAGTAATTTGTCATATTCGGGAATTTTTTTTAAAAACAAACTAAACACAAATGCCAATGTAACTAATTCTTCGAGTAATTTTGGGATATATAATTCAAAGAGTTTCAACTTATTTTTTAATAACACATTGCAAATAAGCAAAAAAACCAAATTATTCTTTTCCAATAGTTATAATGAGTATGAGACAGGAACAATGTTTAGTAAAGTTTATAGTAATTCTTTTTCAATAGGAAACGATATTTTAAAATCAAAAACAGGTAATTTCAAACCTTTGGTTTTTTATAACATTTCTGATATTTCAAACTACATAGTACATTCAAGAGGACTTGGATTGAATTATAGTATTTTTAAAAAAGATAATAATTTGAACGCATCTTTTTCCTTAAGAACCGGCTATAACAAATATTTAGATGAAGTAAACAAAAGAGATTATTTCTTTATTCAAAATTTCTTTTTGCTCAAATATCGTACATACGGAATTAACGTTAGATATAATTATGGCTCTAATTCCGTATCAAAACAATATTATACAAGTTTAAGTAACAAATATCCTCAAGCACTTGGTCTATCATTGCAAAATCAATATTTATTTAAAAATACCAGATTTGCAATTCAAAATAATATAGGATACTCATATTATAATCAATTTTACAGCAATAGTTTTAATGTCAGTTCTGATGTATTTTATTATACCGTATCGGGATGGAGATTTAAACTTAATTTGAGTTGTTATTTATCAAGCTCTAATACACAAAAGGGTCTTAAAGATTATTATAATAATATTAACCAACAACAAACAGAAGCAAAACCAACAGTTTCAAGTGGAATGAATATAGGATTCGGTATCAGAAAAGAATTTGGAATACCTATACCAAGTTCAAAAATCAGATATGCAAATGTTACAATAATTCCTTTTATTGATGTTAATGGAAATCATAAAATGGATGAAAATGAAAACTTTTTAGATAATATTGTTATAAGAATTGACGGTTGGGAAGCAATAACTAGCGAAAAAGGAGTAGCCACATTTAAAAATGTTCCTGTTGGTAAATATACTTTCATGGTATTTCCGCTTGATGATTTGCAAGGATGGTTTGCTAACAAAGAAGATACAATTTCAATATTCAAGAAAAATGAAATAAGATATATACCTTTTGTAAAAGGAGTAAAAATATATGGCAGCATTTTACTCGAAAGGGAAAAGTTTGCCGGTGATATTGAAAAACCTATTGATTTATCAAAAATTAAAATTGTAGCACATGATGGAAAATCATATTATACATTAACAAATTCCAAAGGTGAATATGAATTTTATTTGCCTTATGGTAAATATACTATTTCTATGGATGAGAAAATTCTTAGCAGTCAATTTATATTGATGCAGAACGATTTTACTATTACTCTTAACGAACAAACAGAAAACCTTTATATCCCTTTTTATGTTGTTGAGAAAAAGAGAAAAGTTAATATAAAAAAGTTTGGTAACGGCAATGAAAAATCGGAAAATGTAAAGCCCGCAGAAGAAAAGCCGGCGATTAATGAAGCAGCAGCAGTTAATAAAGTTGTTACTAAACAAGCAGTGATTAAAAAAACTGCCGCCGAAAAATTAGCCGAACAAAAAGCGGCAATTAAAAAAACGGCGGCAGAAAAAGCAACTGCAAAAAAGCTGGCGGCAGAAAAAGCCGCCGCTGAAATTGCAGCAAAAGAAGCAAAGAAAAATGAAATAATGAATTCTGCTGACAGCAAGGTTAAAGAAACTCAGCAATACCTCGAAAGATTGAAAGCTCTTGATGAAGCTGCGAAAGGTGTTAATGAATCATATAAATTATCGGCAGAAGATAAGAACAGGGAAATTGCAAAAACTTCTTCCAATGCTGTAAATACAGGTGATACAACAGCAGCAAAAAAAGCAAATGTTCTTCACTCGGAAGTTGAACGGTTAAATGGCAAATCTGTTATTGCGGAAAGTGTAAAAAGCCGGCTGGATGACGCTGTGAAAACAAAACAAAACGGAACTGATTCCATAAATAGATATGCATCGGATGTTAAGTTGAAAATAGCATCTGATTCAATTGATGCATCCATTGGAATTATTGAAAAAATGTCTAACATACAAAAGAACACAAATGTTGATACGAATTTGATTTTTTCTGATGAACGCGATAAAATGTTTATTAAGACAAAAGAAAATGAATTAAATGAATATTCACAACAGAGCAGACAGATTCAAGATGAGATTAATATATTGAAAGGGGACTATGAAAATATTAAAAGAGATGCTGATAATTCAAGAAAAAAAGATACAAAAGAAATATATTTGAAAAAAGCTGAAGAAGTTAACAGCGATATAAAAATAAATCAGGAAAAAGAAAGCAAGGTTAATAATAAGACAGCAAAAATTCAGAATGAAATTGATAGTGCAAAAGCACGTTTAAACTTGTATTCCGAAGTTGCCAATGACATAAAGAAATACAATAAGTCGTCAGTTGGTTCGCTTAATAAGTTATTAAATAAAAAAAGCGAAGAACCCGAAAAGCAAAAAAAGCAGGAAGAAAGCAAAGTAAATAATGACTTGAAAGAAAAAGAAGTAAAGAAAGAAAATAGCGAAAATCTGCCTATAGACACTGCCGCAGCTAATAAAAAAACGATTGAAAAGATAAATACAGAGAAAAAAGACAATATTGTTCAGCCGGATTTAAAAACCAAATCTGCGAGCGATTCACTGAACAATAAGACAAAGCAGGGAACTGAAGAACTCGAGAAACAAAAAAAGCAGGAAGAAGACAAGTTGTTTGCCTTATGGGAAAATGATACAAAACAAAAGGAAAACAGCATAATTATATCAAAAGATACTGCATCTGTTGTTGAAGACAAAAAAGCTGTCGATGCCGAAAAAATACAAAAATTTATAAACAATTCAACTAATCCGAAAACGGTAAGGGAATTGTTTTTTACTATTCAGGTTGGAGTGTATATGAAGCCGGATGTTACAAAATTTGAAGCATTAAAGGATGTTTTTTTGGAAAAAAATGACAAGTCGTATCGTATCTGCAGTGGAAAATTCGATAATTTTCTTGATGCAAGTGTTTATAAGGATGGTTTGGTTAAGCGTGGATTTGAAGGCGCTCACATAATAGCATATTATAAGGGCAAAAAGATAACCAATAAAGAAGCAAAGAAGATATATTATAGGTAATAAAAGTTAATAGTGTCTTAATTTTTTTCAATATTTAATCTGAATCTGTGGTGTTAAAGCATTATAAAATCAAGTTAATTTATTTAATTTAAAATTTATTGAAAAACAAAAACCTTATATAGTTCAAAGTATTTTTAAAAATTTTCATTTTTGATTTGCCTTTTCTATTTTCCGATTTAAGCAGCATTGGTACTTCAATTATGCTTGCATTTACTCTTATGGCTTTTATCAATATCTCAAGCATGCTTATAAAACCGTTTTCTTTAATAATTACACCGTATCTTTCTTTTATTTTCTTGATAAGAGAAATGTGATATACTCTGTAAAATGAGCTTAATGTTAAAACCTTAATATTGAAAAAAGACCTGAAAAGCATATTTGCAATGAGGGAAATAATTTTTCTAAAAAAGCTTGTTTTTCCGAATCCGCCACCTTGTGCGTAAACTGATGCAAGAACTAAATTATATTTTAAGTTTGAAATTGTAAGCATATTCGGAAGAATATTTAAATCGGAAGTGTTGTCGCCTTCAAGTGTTACAATCAAATCGTTTTCATTTTTGCTGTCGTTTAAAATCCATTCAAAACCTTTGTTAAAAGAATCGCCGGGACCGCAGTTTTTTTCTTTTCTTATTACGATAAAATTACTTTTGAAAAAGTTATTGAGCATATCAATTGTATTATCTGTTGAGTAATCATCAACAAATACGTAAAACTTTTCATAATTGCCAACAGCTTTTATAAGATTATTGTAAAGATGTTCTATGTTCTGGGATTCGTTAAAAACAGGAATTAAAAAATATAATTTCATTGAAAAAAAATCTTTTAGTAAACAAAAATATCATGCTGATTTATTGCAATCAAATATTCCATAGTTTAATGAAATAATTAAACTATTTGACGAATTAATATTTAAACCTTCATTATTTTTTTCTGCCACTCAATAGTTTTGAGCAATCCCTCTTTAAGTTTTATTTTTGGTTCAAAATGGAGGATGTTTTTTATTTTATCTATATTAGGAACTCTTCGCGGAACGTCTTCGTATCTGCCAAAAGTAGAGTAGGGGATGAAGTTTAATTTTGGAATATCTTTTTCTCCGTTTATAAGTTGCCAGATAATTTTTGCCAAATCAACGATTGCAATTTCTTCATCGGGATTTGTTGCAATATTAAATATTTCACCGTTTGCTTTTTCGCTTAATACACACATTGCAAGTGCTTCAATAGTGTCGTCAATATAAGTGAAAGTTCTTGTTTGTTTTCCGTCACCGTGTATTTCTATCGGTTCTTTTTTGAATGCCTGATTTATAAACACAGATTGCGGTCCGCCCCACCATGTGAGGTTTTGATTTGGACCATAAGAACCGAAAAATCTTACGATAGTAAAAGGCAAACCATATTCATCATTATTTGCCATTATAAATTGTTCGCCATAAATTTTTGATAATGCATAAGCCCATCTTTTTATCTGAGGCGGTCCTAAAAGTAGATCTGAATCTTCGGAAAAAGGAACATTGGTGTTTTTGCCATATACATCAGAAGTGGACGCAAATACTATTTTGCTTCTATCAATTATACATTTATTTACAACATTCTTGAGCATCAAATAATTTTCATCAATTACACGCAGAGCATTTGAATATCTCGGGATTTTCTGCGAAGCCAGATGAACAATAATATCTGCTTTGTAATCCTTAATTACCATAGGATTTCCGATATCGCCATAAATGAATTGAAATTTCGGATTTGCTCTTAAAACTTCAATATTTCTTTCGAAACCATAATTCATATTGTCAATTCCACAAATCTCATGTCCGAGTGATAGTAGTTTTTTTGCAAGGTTGGAGCCGATAAATCCTGCAACTCCTGTTATAAAAATTTTCATATGAATTTTATTTATGCTTGCAAAGTTATAAAAATAGTTTAATTGTTTAACTTCGACATTCGACATTCAGTGTTCGACATTCGATATTTTTTTAAAATAAAAAATAATGAACATCGAATAATGAATAATGAAGTTTACGAGTTTATACCAATTCTCCTCTCAGCGTTGCTGACGTACATCCTTTTATTTTAATATTAATATAATCTCCGATTTGGTATTTTTCGGATGAATTTTTATTTTCATATTTTGGAAATATTACTATTTTGTTTTGTGAATTTCTGCCGTAAAAATTATTTTTATTTTTTTTCGATTCTCCTTCTATAAGAACTTCAAATGTTTTATTCAAATCATTTATATTGCTTTTATGCGAAAGTTTTCTTTGTAAACTTATTATTTCCTGCAGACGTTTTAATTTTATTTCTTCAGGCACGTCATCTTTATATTTTTTACTTGCAGGCGTATCGGGACGTTCGGAATATTTAAACATATAAGCATAATCAAAACCTGCTGTTTCCATAAGTGATATTGTGTTTTCATGGTCTTCTTCATTTTCAGTGCAGAAACCACAAATTATATCCGTGGTTACAGAACATCCGGGAATTATTTTTTTTATTGCTTCAATTCGGTTCAAATACCATTCGCGCGAATATTTGCGGTTCATTAAATTTAAAATCTTTGTACTTCCTGATTGTAGCGGCAAATGAATGTGCCTGCAAATATTTTTATTTCTTAAAATAACATATAATAAATCGTCAGTTAAATCTTTGGGATGTGAAGTTGTAAATCTTACTCTGAGCAACGGACTTATTTCTGCAACCAATTCGATGAGATTTGTAAAACCGAAATTTGAATTCCATTTATATGAATTAACATTTTGTCCGAGAAGTATAATTTCCCTATATCCATTTGCAAATAATTTTTTTGCTTCCTTTATTATTGTTTCGGGGTTTCTGCTTCTTTCCTTTCCGCGAGTGAAAGGTACAACGCAATACGAACAGAAATTTTCGCAGCCGCGCATTATCGAAATAAACGCACTTATTCCTTTTGATTCAACTTTGAAAGGAATAATATCGTCGTAAGTTTCTTCACAGGAAAGTTTTACATTTATTGCTTTAAGTTTTTTTACGGCAGTTTCAATTAATTCGGGCAGATTTCTATATGCATCGGGACCTGCAACAATGTCGATTTTTTTTTCTTCTTCAAATAGTTTTTCTTTTATTCTTTCAGCCATGCATCCGATAATGCCTATTATTAAATCCTTTTTTTTCTTTTTCAGTGGTGTTAGGTTTTTAAGACGGTTTCGTACTCTTTGTTCTGCGTTGTCTCTTACCGAACATGTGTTAATAAGAATAATATCAGCTTGTTTGGGGTTATCTGTAATTTCATAATTATTTTTTATCATCACCGATGAAGCAATTTCGCTATCCGAAAAATTCATCTGGCAACCGTATGTCTCAATATAAAATTTTTTTTTATCCACGAAAGTTCAATTAGACAATGATTTCACAAAGGTAGAAAAAAGTTTTGCAAAATCATTTTAAAAAAAAATTATGATTTATTCCAAAACTATTTTTTTCTTTGCAAAAATATATTCTGAAAAAAAAAGAAAAGAGAATTTAAGGAATTATAAAAAATAAAAAAATATAAGATGGCTAAAAATCTTGTTATAGTTGAATCTCCGGCAAAAGCAAAAACAATCGAAAAGTTTCTTGGTGAAGAATTTCTTGTCAGGTCAAGTTACGGACATATCAGAGATTTGTCAGAAAAAAAACTTTCCATCGATGTTGACAAGGAGTTTATGCCTTATTATGAAGTTCCCTCAGATAAAAAAGATGTTGTGTCGCAATTAAAAAAACTTGCTGATAAAGCCGAAATCATCTGGCTTGCTACTGACGAAGACCGCGAGGGAGAAGCAATTGCATGGCATCTTAAAGAAGCACTGGAATTGAAAGATAATAAAACAAAAAGAATCGTATTTCACGAAATAACAAAAACTGCAATTCAGGAGGCAATAGAAAATCCAAGAAATATTGATAAACATCTTGTTGATGCGCAGCAGGCACGACGGGTTTTAGACCGTCTTGTGGGTTTTGAGCTTTCGCCTATTTTGTGGAGAAAAGTTAAACCTTCTTTGTCTGCCGGCAGGGTTCAATCTGTAACAGTGAGATTAATTGTTGAGCGCGAAAAAGAAATAAATGCTTTTATGACTTCATCATTTTTCAGGGTGGGTGCGGACTTTACCATGAGCGATGGAACAGTTGTAAAAGCCGAGCTCTCAAATAAATTCGAATCAAAAGAAAAAGCATTAGAATTTTTAACTAAATGTATAGGTGCCGAATTTAAAGTTGATAACCTTGAAACAAAACCATCAAAAAAATACCCTTCGCCGCCATTTACTACTTCTACTTTGCAGCAGGAAGCAAGCAGAAAACTCGGCTTTTCGGTTTCCAGAACAATGGTTGTTGCTCAGCAGCTTTATGAATCTGGAAAAATTACTTATATGCGAACCGATTCTGTGAGCTTGTCAAATCTTGCACTTGGAACTACCAAAGAAGAAATTATTAAATTATACGGTGAAAAATATGTTCATACGAGGCAATATACTACAAAAACAAAAGGTGCACAGGAAGCACATGAAGCAATTCGTCCAACATACATCAGCAATCAAATAATTGAAGGTGATGCTGCACAAAAAAAACTATATGACCTGATATGGAAAAGAACTATTGCTTCTCAAATGACAGAAGCATCATTAGAAAAAACAAATGTAACAATCGGCATATCCAAAGCAGAAGAAAAATTTATTGCAAAAGGAGAAGTTATAAAATTTGACGGATTCCTTAAAGTATATATGGAATCTTCGGATGACGAAAATAATAATGAAGAAAATAAAGGAATGTTGCCTCCAATAAAAATCGGAGAATTTTTTAATGTTAAAATTATTAATGCCACTGAATCTTTTACACTTCATCCACCAAGATATACAGAAGCAAGTTTGGTGAAAAAACTCGAAGAACTCGGCATAGGTCGTCCTTCTACTTATGCACCCACAATTTCCACTATCCAGAAAAGAGAATATGTTGTGAATGAAAGCAGAGATGGAGAAAAAAGAAATTATGATGTTTTTATATTGGTAAATGATAAAATTTCGGAGAAAACAGAAACACAAATCACGGGTTATGAGAAGTCAAAACTCTTTCCAACCGATATTGGCTTTGTTGTTAATGATTTTCTGGTAAAAACATTTGAAGATATCCTTGATTATAATTTTACTGCAAGCGTTGAAAAAGAATTTGATGAAATTGCACAGGGAAAAAAAGTGTGGAACGATATGATAAAGCATTTTTACAAGCCATTTCACAAAAATGTTACCGAAACTCTTGAAGATAAAACAAGAGCGCAAGGAGAAAAATTACTTGGAGTTGACAAAGAAACCGGTAAAAATGTATACGTGAAAATCGGCAGATATGGTCCGGTTGTTCAAATTGGAGATGTTGATAAAAATGCAGATAAGAAAGCCGATAAATCAGAAAAACCAAGGTTTGCCGGATTATTAAAAAATCAAAGCATAGAAACCATAACACTTGAAGAAGCATTGGATTTATTTAAGTTTCCAAAAAATATTGGTGAATATGAATCCGAAATACTGACAATCGGAGTTGGCAGATTCGGTCCTTATGTAAAGCATAACAACAGTTTTTATTCATTATCAAAAGATGACGACCCTTTGAAAGTTACAAAGGAAAGAGCAATTGAAATTATTGAAGAAAAAAGAAAAAAGAATCTGGAAAGGGAAGTGAAAACATTTGATGAAAGAAATGATATAAAAATATTGAAAGGAAGATGGGGCAATTATTTGGCAATAGGAAAAGAAAATTATAAATTACCAAAAGATAAAAAAGATATTGGTAATCTTACAGTTGAAGATTGCCTTAAAATTGCCGAAGAAAATAAAAAAACTGAAAAACCGGCGAAAAAAACAAAAAAGAAATTTTATGCAAAGAAATAAGTTTGTCGTTAAAAAATCATTTATGTTGGTTTAATGCGTAATTACAAACTACAAACAACAAACTATATAAAAATACGCTAATTTTTTTTTAATTTTTAACAATGGACATATCTGTATATTTTGAACCTGCCGACAAAGATATTCTGAATGCTGATTATGAATTTTCAAAAGGCATGTTGGGAAGTATTATTAAGCCATATACTGGTGAAAATTTTCCTTCTTTGGAAAATGTGCATATCGCAATTATTGGAGTAAAAGAAGATAGAAAAAGTATAAATAATGAAGGATGCGCTTTGGCTCCCGATTACGTGCGAAAATATTTTTATAAACTTTTTTCCGGTGGATATGACCTGAAAATTGCTGACCTTGGTAATATAAAAAGAGGATTTGATGTTAAGGATACTTATTTTGCTGTGAGCTCAGTAATTGAGGAATTGATTAAAAACAATATTTTACCCGTAATAATTGGTGGAAGTCAGGATATCACTTACGCAAACTACCTTGCGTATGAACAATTAGGACAAATAATAAATATTGTAACAGTAGATTCTCATTTCGACCTCGGAAAAGAAGAAACCAAACTGAATTCACACTCTTATTTGAGCAAAATAATATTGCATCAGCCGAATTTTTTGTTCAACTACGCCAACATAGGATATCAAACATATTTTGTTGACCAGGATGCAATCGAACTTATGAAAAAACTCTATTTCGATATTTACAGATTAGGCGATGTGAGAGCAGACATGGAAGAAGTCGAACCCATTGTTAGGAATGCCGACATGCTGAGCATAGATATTTCTTCAATACGAAAATCAGATGCGCCTGGTAATGGAAATGTATCACCAAATGGATTTTATGGAGAGGAAATGTGCAGAATTGCACGATATGCAGGACTTAGCGATAAATTGTCATCAATAGGTTTTTATGAGTTGAATCCCATACATGACAAGGAAGAACAAACATCTCACCTCGTTGCACAAATAATTTGGTACTTTATTGATGGATTTTATAACAGAAAACATGATTTCCCCCTGAAAGATAAATCCGATTATTTGCAATACAGAGTTAACATTCAGAAAAATAAATATGAGATAATTTTTTATAAAAGTAAAAAAAGCGACAGATGGTGGATGGAAGTTCCATGCACTACCGATAAATACGAAAGACACCATCTGATTCCATGCTCATATACCGATTATCAAACAGCATGCAGGGAAGACATGCCCGACAGATGGTGGCAGGCTTATCAAAAATTCAGCTAACAACATAACCTTTCTCAAAAAATTGCGTATAAAAAGGAGAAGAGTTATATAAATTATTAGTTTTGTTGAAAAAATAATTGTAAATATATTTGATAAAATTTTGTTTTTATGGTTTTTTTTTATTATTTTTATGCCCTCATTTTAAAAACTTAAACTATTAATGATTATGAAAAAAATATTCATTTTTATACTGACACTTGCAATTGTTGATTTTGCATTCTCTCAACAGGAATATCAGTTTACGCAAAATATGTTTAATCACTTTGGAACAAATCCAGGTTATGCTGGTTTTAACAAAGCCATTTGTGTGAATTTACAGGGCAGAAATCAATGGATGGGTTTTGGCGGCGAACCTAAAACCTATCAATTAACAATTGATGGATATGTAAATCCACTTATGGGTGGACTTGGTTTGACTGTGTACAAAGATATTTTGGGTGCATCCGACAGAACTTATGTAAAAGGAGCTTATGCATACAATTTCATAGTTGGAAAAGGTAACCTGGGTATAGGATTGCAGTTGGGTTTGTTAAATGAGGTAATTGATTTCAGTAAATTCAAAGCTTTTGATGCTAATGACCCCGTTATATCATCTAAATCAAAAGCAAGTGATATGTTTTTTGATTTAAACTTCGGGGTATTTTATGAAATTCAGAATAAAATATATTTTGGCGCAAGTTCAACCCAGATGATAGAAGGAAAGGGATTTAAAGGTTTTTCTGAAACCAATGCTGTGGAACAAAATGCCAGACATTATTATTTTACCGCCGGATATACATTCAATGCTTCTTCAAAGATTGATGTTCTTCCCTCTGTTTTTGTTAAAAGCGATGGTGCATCAACTCAATTTGACCTGAGTGCTCTTGTTTTGTTTGATAAAAAATTCTGGGGAGGAGCGAGTTACAGGTATCAGGATGCAGTTGCATTTCTTGTGGGAATGTATTTTAAATCATATAAAATCGGATTATCTTATGATTTTACAACCTCAGAAATTGGTAAAAACAATTACAGCAATGGCTCATGGGAAGTTATGGCAAGCTATTGCTTCAAGATAGTTCCTGTATATAAACCGACAGGACACCATACAACAAGATTTTTATAAAAAATAATAAACATAATATTACGAAACAATTTAAATTCATATTTCGTAAAAATTGTTAAAAATATAGATTTCTAACTCATTCCCAATTGTCAAAAACTATGAAAAAACAAATAAAAAATTTAAGTAGTAGTATTGTATTAGTTTCCATATTGCTTGGCATGCTGAGCAGTTGTGGCGACCCAGGCAAAGGACAATTAATCGGAGTTCAAGACCGAGATGACTTTTATCAGGCAATTCCTTATGGAATGTTGTTTATTCCTCAGGGAAGTTATAACATGGGGCCTAGTGATCAGGACGTACCCTATTCAATCACAGCTCAATCAAAAACAGTTTCTCTTGCTGCATTTTATATGGATGAAACAGAAATAGTGAATAATGAATACAGGCAATTTGTTTACTGGGTAAGAGATTCAATTGCTCATAGAATGCTGGGAGAACAAAATGAAGCACATTTGGTTACAGAAGATGAATGGGGACAACCATTTGAACCTCCTGTTATTAATTGGAGAGAGAAAATACGATGGGATGAACAAGAAGACAGAGATGTTTTAGAACCTTTATTCTTACCTCAGCATGAAAGATATTTCAGAAGAAAAGAATTAGACACCAGAAAACTAATGTATGATTATTACATAATAGATTATAAATCGGCTGCATCCAAAGCAAATAGATTTGATTTTAAAACAGGCAAATATCTGAACGGAATACCCGACAGAAGCTATTTTGTTAAAAAAGATAAAATAAATATCTATCCCGATACACTTTGCTGGGTGCATGATTTTATATATTCTTTCAATGAACCTATGACAAATGCTTATTTCTGGCACCCTGCATTTGATTATTATCCTGTTGTGGGTATTAGCTGGAAACAGGCACGTGCTTTTTGTATATGGAGAACCCAGTTATTGAATGTTTACCTTCAAACCCGTGATGAAGCTACAGTACAGGATTTTAGATTACCTACCGAATCGGAATGGGAATGGGCAGCACGCGGAGGATTGGATTTAAGTCCTTTCCCATGGGGCGGTCCTTATATCCGTAACAGTAATGGATGCTTTCTTGGTAATTACAAACCTTTAAGAGGAAACTATTTGGACGACGGCGGATTGCAGACAATAATAGTTGCACATTATGCACCTAATGATTTTGGATTATATGATATGTCAGGAAATGCTGCCGAGTGGACAAGCAATGCTTTTGATGAATCAGCTTATAATTTTGCTCATGATTTAAATATGGATTATACTTATGAAGCAAAAGAGGATGACCCTTCTGCATTGAAAAGAAAAGTAACAAGAGGTGGTTCATGGACAGGTATTGGCTATTATATGCAGACAGGTACAAGAACTTATGAATATCAGGATACTGCAAAATGTTACATTGGTTTCAGATGTGTCGAATCTTATTTGGGAAGAGATATTGGTGACGGTGGCGGTGCTTCTAATGTTTATTAATAATCTTAATTTTTAATGAGTTCGTCTTGCATATTTGCAATTATGCATAATTTATAAAAAATAATGTGTTTTAAACTTGCTTTTTTAATAAATTAATTAATAATTTAGCCAATATATATTAAATAAAAGTACTAACCAATTAAAAACTCAAAATTATGGCATTTTACGAAACAAGAAGTTATAAGCTTTTTATGGCAAGATTGTATGGCTGGGGTGCATCTCTGGTTATAGTTGGAGCATTATTTAAAATTCAGCACTATCCTGGATCTGGCGTGATGTTGTGCTTGGGGTTGGGAACTGAAGCAATAATATTCTTTTTCTCGGCATTTGAACCACCTCATCCAATGTACGACTGGAGCTTGGTATATCCGGAATTTGCAGGACTACATGATAATACTAAGGATAAGAAAGGAACATTGACCCAGCAACTTGATAAGATGCTTGAAGAATCAAAAGTTGGTCCGGAACTAATATCCAGTTTAGGGCAAGGGTTGAAGAATTTAAGTGATAATACATCAAAACTAACCGATATTACACAAGCTTCAGTTGCAAGCACCGAATATGCAAGTAAAATTAAAAATGTAACCAAGTCGGCTGAAGAATTATCACAGGCATTTTCACAAAGTTCCGAGTCAATGAGAAAAGATGCAACTGTTAGAAATGAATTAGCAGCTACTATGGGTGGAGTTAAAGAATCTGCAACTATTCTGGCAAATTCATACAAACAGGCATCGGAAATTATGAAGGGCGATATATCTGTTAACGAAGAATATCTCCAGTCAATTAAAGCAGCAAGCAAATCAGCACAGGATTTGGCGGGTAATTATGTAAGGTCTTCTGAAATGCTTGTTAAATCAGCTCAGACATTAGATTTTTCAAAAATCAACGGTCAGGAATTTGTGAGTCAGATGCAAGGTATGTCAAAGAATTTGTCATCGCTGAATTCTGCTTATGAATTACAATTAAAAGAAATGAGTGCACAGGCAAATGCTTCAGCATCTCTCAATCAGGGAGTAAGTGAATTTGTAGCATATCTGAAAAATTCTGCAGAAGATACAAGAAAATTAAATGACGCTGTTGCTCAATTGACTTCTAATATTTCTGCTTTGAATAATGTTTATGGTGGAATGTTAAGCGCAATGAGCGGTAACAGATAATTGATTAATAAAATGAAAATAGCAAACATTTAAATATTTAAATTATGAGTGGAGGAGTATTAACCCCGAGACAAAAAATGATCAATATGATGTATTTAGTGTTAACGGCTTTGTTAGCATTGAATGTGTCGAAAGCAGTTCTTGATGCATTTGCTATTGTTAATGATAGTTTGGTTAAAGCGGGTATGGTGCTTGACAATAAGAATGCAGTCACATGGCAGCAATTTGCAGCTGCTTATAACAATGATAAAGCAAAAGTTCAGAAGTATTTCGACAAAGCAAAAGAAATGAAAGTAAAAGCAGATGAAATGACTAAATACATAAGAGATTTAAGAACTGATATCATTGCATATACTGAAAAGGGTACTAAAGACAGAAATTCTGAAGATTGGAAATATTACAAAGAAGACACCCTTGATATGAAGAACGAAATCAAAATGAAAGATAATTATGATAAACCGATGGAAATATTAATCGGACAAAGTGAAACGGGAAAGGGAGCAAAAGGTGAAGAACTGAAGAACAAAATAAATGCATTCAGAGATTATATTTTGCAAATTGACCCTAAATTTAATTTTCCAATCAAAACTGCTGATACTTATAATAAAACTGAAGAAAAAAAACAACCATGGCAGATGAATACATTTTATCATATTATCTTAGCTGCGGATGTTGCTTTGTTAAATAAATTTATTGCAGATATTAATAATATTGAAGCCGATATGCTGGCGTATTTGATGAGGTCAATTCATGCTGCCGACTTTACATTTGATAAAATAGGTGCAAAAGTAATTCCCAAATCACGTTTTGTTGTTTCGGGTGATAAATATGAAGCAGATATTATTGTTGCTGCATTTAATTCAACGCAGGCTCCGTATGCTATTATAAACGGAAATCAACTCAATGGTGATTCGGGAAAAGTTCATTATGCAGTTCCTGCCGGAGCCGAAGGTCCTCAAAAATATTCAGGAACAATTAATTTAAAAGACCCTAATGGAAAAATTAAGTCATATCCTTTCGATGGTGAATATGTTGTTGCAAGACCATCGGCAACTGTTGCTGCAGAAAATATGAATGTGTTCTATATTGGTCTCGACAACCCGGTATCAGTATCAGTGCCAGGCATGTCCGATGACAAAGTTTTCGTTTCAATGACAAACGGACAAATAAGAAAAGTTGGTAAAGGTAAGTACATGGTAAAAGTTGGAGGTGGAAAAGACACAAAAGTTAGCGTAACTGCCGATTTAGGTGGTTCAAAAAAAGCAATGGGAGCATTTCCATACAGGATAAAGAAAATTCCGGATCCTATCCCAATGATAGCTGGTTCAAGAGGTGGTCCTGTTAACAAAAATGCAATAGTAGCAGCTCCTTATTTAAATGCAGTGTTAGAAGATTTTTTATTCGCCGGTGTAAGATATACGGTAACAGGTTTTGAGTTTTCTACTTTAGGACAGGGGGGATTATTATTTACCAGAAATATTCAGGGCTCACAATTAACACCCGAATGTATAGATAAATGCAAAACAGGAAGAGCGGGACAAAAAGTATTTTTTGATAACATACAAGCCAAAGGACCTGATGGTACCACAAGAAGATTACCTGCTTTAATTCTTAAATTAAACTAATGTAATTAAAAATATAAAAGGAGGGATATATGAAAAAAATCATTTTATTATTAACTATAGTTTTTTCACTTTGCGGAGAAAAACTATGCCCTCAGGTAATTAAAGCGCCGCTCAATAGGGCTTGGGATAAAATTCATACGCCAAATCGAAAACCAATTATGTGGATATACCTGCGTGAAGCAGATATGATGTGGGCAAAACGTGTATGGAGGGTTATGGATTTAAGAGAAAAAATTAACCTGCCATACTATTATCCCGAACAACCTGTAAATGACAGAAAATGTCTTGCTCAAACATTATGGGATGCTGTTACAATTCCCGATTCTCCTTATAAACTCACTGCTTATTCCGACCCTGATTTTACGAAACCGAAAACTGCACAGGAAATTGTTAAAGAAAATTCTAGAATTGACAGCGTAACAGTAAAAAGTAAATTAAACCCTGATGAGGACTCTGTTGCTGCTGTACCGGTTGAATTTGCTGCAACTGATGTAAAGCAATTTCAGATAAAAGAAGATTGGTTTTTTGACAGGCAGCGTTCCGTAATGGAAGTCAGAGTATTATCTATTTGTCCTTTGGTTACTAAATTCACAGTTGACCCGGCTACAGGAGAAAAAGTAGAAAAAGGAAAACAACCTTTGTTTTACATATATTTTCCTGATGCAAGACCTTTATTAGCAGTAAGCGAAATTTTTAATTTTCAAAATGATGCCGAAAGAAGAACTTATGATGATATTTTTTGGAAAAGGCTATTTGGAAGCTATGTTGTAAAAGAAGAAAATGTTTATGACAGATGGGTAGGAGATTACTGTAATCCCTTTGATTGTTTACTTGAAGCCGATAGAGTAAAAAATGATATTTTCAAGGTTGAGCATGACTTATGGGAATTTTAGTTTTAAAAATTTAATTTAAAATTATATTTGCTCCCTTTTTTATATAAGGGAGCATTTTTTGTTTTTTTATAAAAATGTATTAATATGAAATATCCATGCAAATAAAAAAATGCACAAACCGTAAATGATTAAATGAGCAGCGCAACTTTCAACAAAGTAATGCATGGATATTCACGAACAGGTTGTGCGGATGGTTTTTGCGGGAGTGAGTAACTAAAAAAGTTAATTAACCAAAGCAGCAAATTAACAGCAGAAATTTCAATTACTTACAAAATTTAAACATATGAAAAAAATAATCTTTTTTGCGTTAATTGTTATCTCTGCTTCTAAACTCAGTGGACAGGATTACATAATGGGAATTGGGTATAGAGGAATTAATGAATTTACAAGAGAAGGACTGGCTTTAACAAACAGCATAGACGTTAAATATAATATTGAGCACGATGCTGCAAATAATAAAGCTGTTGAAGCATTTCTTGCATTCAGATATGCAGGATATTCATTTACAACTTTTATGGAAATTCAAAATCAATTCCATCTTCCGAAAATGAGATATTCTCATATATATTGGTATTATGGATTCGGATTGCATTATGGTTCATATATTGGTGATACATATTTTCATCGAAAAAAAGGACATGATTATGCCGGTAAAGTTTATAATTTTGGAGTAGATGGAATTTTAGGGTTTGATTATGTTTTTTATGACTTCCCCATATCAGTTGGAATTGATGCAATGCCTTTCTATGATATAATTAAACCGGGTCCCAGCGTTTTTAATATGGGATTTACAATTCGTTATGTAATTGGTAAATAAACCTAATCAGTACTTCAAGTTATACTTCAAATGGTTATAAATATAGGTTTTTGCTTAAACAAAATTGTATATTTGTTTTATTGTTCAATTGTTATAAATCAACAAACAACAATTTAACAATTTAGCCATTTAAAGTATAAAAAACTTTAAACAATAGTTAGCCACTAAATATTTATTAGATATAATGGTTTTAATAAAAATTATATTATTTCCAATTTCTTTTATTTATGGTATAATAACATTTATAAGAAATGTTTTATATGATATTAATATTTTAAGTGTTAATAGATTCAAAGTTCCTTTAATTTCTGTAGGTAATTTATCAGTTGGAGGAACAGGAAAAACTCCTCATGTGGAACTATTGGTGCGATTTTTAAAAGAAAAATATGTTACTGCTGTTTTAAGCAGAGGGTATAAAAGAAAATCTAAAGGATTTGTTATTGCAACCGAAAATTCAAAAGCAGAAGAAATTGGTGATGAGCCGTTGCAGATAAAAAAGAAATTTAAAAATACAGTTGTTGCAGTTCACGGAAACAGAACAGATGGAATTAATAAACTTCTCGAATTAAATAACAATATTAAAGCTATTATTCTTGATGATGCTTTTCAGCACAGAGCTGTTAAACCGGATTTGTCAATATTACTTACTGAATATGGAAATATTTACAAAGACGATTTTGTTTTTCCTTCCGGAGGATTAAGAGAATGGCGCTCTAATGCTAAAAGGGCAGATGTAATTGTTGTTACAAAAACGCCTAAAGTATTTTCTCCTATTGAGAGAAAAAGCATTACTGAAAAAATAAAACCCGAACACTATCAGAAATTATTTTTTTCCTATCTGGATTATGATGACATCACTCCTTTTTCTAACTCGAAATATGCTATTAATAAAGATATCTCTGCATCTGTTATATTTACCGGTATAGTTAATCCCAATCCTTTATATGAACATTTGAAAAGAAAGTTTATTGAAATTCAAATATTGACCTTTCCCGACCACCATAATTATACTTTAAAAGATATTCTGAAAATCGAAAAAGTATTTAAAGATATTTTCAGAAAAAATAAAATAATAATTACTACTGAAAAAGATTATATGAAACTTCAAAAACCCGAATTAAGAGAAATAATATCACTATTGCCTTTCTTTTACGTTCCTGTTAATGCGCAAATACATAAAGAAGACAAAAAAGCTTTTGAAGAGGTGGTTTTAAATGCGCTGACTTAATTTTTTTTGTGACGTAAAAGTCATACATCTTTTTAAAAGCTATTGGTTTTGGAGTTTTTCTTATAAATTCAATAATTTCTAATGCACATACTTCAGGACTTTTGAAACTTGTATCAGATTCAAAATCGTAAATGCTGTCTTCATGAACTTTATGGCATTGATGTTTAGCCATTCCTATATATCTGTCCCCTCTTGACTTTTCGCGTTCTTCCAATATATTCAGATTGCATTTAATACCTATATAATAAACATCATGCTCTTTTAAATATTTTACACATTCATATAACCATTCCTTTTCCTGAAGAACATGGTCAACAATAATATTTATGCCTGTCTCCGCATAAGTTGAAAATGATTTGTGAAATCCTTTCATGAATTCCGGAAAAATGTTTTGCATTAATTCAGTAAAAAGAAAATCTGGAAGGTTGTGTTTTTTTATATCGGGTTCAATAGGGTGTTCTCCTGTGTATAAGTAAGGGTCATCTGCCCAGTACTTTTGTGGTATAAGTTTGTAATACATGTCATTAAGTCCTATATAAAGATGAGGATTGTTGATTTTTTTCGATATGAGCTTTGCAATGCTTGTTTTTCCGGCACTTGATGCACCATTTAAGAAAATTATTTTTCCTTTCCCCATGTTAATTTCTTTTTC
>JBAZBZ010000016.1 GCA_041671145.1 Bacteroidales bacterium
GATTGTTATCAAATCGTATTTGGGTTTTGTGATTTCTATTGATTTTCCACCTGAAAACTTAACAATATTAACACTTTCATTAATTTCTGCAATTTCACAACATTTTTTGATATATTTATTAAGTTTTTGTTCAGACATTGTTGGAAGTGGAGTTAAAGGCAAATCATTATATTTATTTAAAATATTTTGAGCAAATGAACTTATAGGAATGGTTTCATAGCTTTTGGTTTTTTGAATAGTTTTATAAATGACATTATCTTTTATATGCTCTCTTCTCAATTGATTAATATCAGACACTCTTAATCCTGTATAACAACCAAAACAATATAAATCTCTTGCTTTTTGATGTCTTTCAAGTTCAAAATTATATTCGGTAAGCTTCATTAATTCATCAATTGTTAAATATATTATCTCTTTTTCTTTTTCCGGTGCTTTAAATTTTCTGTGAATATCATTATTATGATGATTCCTATCTTTTGCCCAATTTAAAAAAGATTTTAAAACAGCTATAATTTTACTAAAATAATTATCTGCAATTTTCATTTTCAAAAAAGCAAACTCTTTGAGCTTATCAAAAAACATTAAATCTAAAGTGTTAATATCAATTGCGAAATTTGTTTGACTTTCAAACTTCTTTAAAAAATTCATTACCGTTGTGTATCCCTTAATCGTTCTTTCCGCTCTTGTTGACTTGTTTGTTTCGATGTATTCATTGAATAATTCAAAAAATGAGTTGTTTGATTTGTTTTCTTTTTTAAAAAGATTGTTTTTAAAATATGCTTCTGAAAGTTCAATTTTTTTAAGTTTTGTATCATTTATTAAATCTTTCACATCAGCTTCAATATTATCTAAGAAATTATTTATTCTTACTAATTCTTTTTCATTATTAAAGTTTCTTTTCTCGAAAATTCTTTGTTTCTTTGAATTCCATAATGCAGGTTTTACTTTTTCTCCTGTATGGAGACGAAACCTCTTATAATTAAAAGTTATTTGTAATAATATAGGTTTCAAACCTTTTTTATCTGGTTTGACTGATTTTAAATAAAAGTTTATATTTGCCATTATTAAATATAATTAAGTTGATTTTACAAAGATAAATATAAAAATAATAGGGGTCAAAAATAGGGGCAAATATTTTATAAAATTGATTAAAATTACTTTAAGCTGAATTAAACAAAACACATGTAATGCCGACAAACAAAGAAGTACAGTAAAATATGATAAAATCGAGAAATAATTAAATAAGTTCGGCTTCGGGTACTTTTTAAAACAATAAAACCTCTGTATTTACAGGGGTTTTGTTGTTTTTAGGTAACAAAATAAATCGAACTAAAGAAATCAGAAATTTTTAAAATCTGTTTTCAACCGCTCTTCATCAGTGAAGTTATTCATTGTTTTTTTTTAAAATCCGAAAAAACATATAGCAAAATGGATTTTCCAATTTTATTAACACAAGTTATTATAAACAACATTGTGAAACTTGACATATATATTTATTTGACGATAAATATCCTTTATTTAATTATGTTTATATTCTTGCTTATCACATAGTCATCAAACATTAACGTAACATTATATAATCCGGCAGGATATGTTGTCATGTCAAATTGAATACTATTGTTTTTATTGTTGTCTGCAAACGACCTTTCAATAACTTTTTTTCCATCAATTCCTGTAATTTTAACCAATATAGGATTTTTACCGGAGTTAAAATAAATATTTATCAATCCATTAGAAGGATTAGGATAAATATTTATTGAATGAGCTGACTGGCTGTTTTTTATTTTTTCTTTAACATCTACGGTATTCAAAACTGCCTGCATAGCAGCGGCAGCATCCATACGGGGACCTATCTGCTGAGACCCGATATTATGCGCTGTCGACACGAGAAGATTGGTAATCTGGCTATTTGTAAGATTTGGATTCAGCGACCACATCAATCCGGCCAGGCCTGAAACCATAGGAGTTGCCATAGAAGTACCAACCATAAGATGATAATTTCCAACTATTCCCAAAGGTGTGAGGTCAGGAGCTGATGCGCTACCGTAGGCGGAAGACAGACATGCTGTTGAACTCAACGCAGCACAATTGTACGATGTATTTTGCCCACCCGGTGCAGCAATATCTACCTGGCTGCCATAGTCGGAGAAAGAAGCTCTTTGGTCGTTCGAATTAACTGCCCCCACACAAATCACATTAGTACAAGCACAGGGATAATTTATTGTGGTATTTCCTTCATTGCCCGCAGCAGCTACAAGGATGCACCCTTTTGTATTATATGCATAATTCACTGCATCCTGAAGGGTACTACCACCAGTAGTAGAAGTGAAAGACATATTGATGATATTAGCCCCATTATCTGCTGCCCAATAAATGCCATCGGGAACATTCACTATACCTCCCAAATTATTTGTTATCCTCACTGCAACTATTTTATTGTCTACACCTATGGAAGGCATTCCCAGACCATTGTTAAAGTCGGCAGCAGCCAAGCCGGCAACATGCGTACCATGCGACCAATCATACGTATTGGATACAGGATTGCAATTGCTTGTGCCATCATATACATTATGTGTGGCAACGATTTTATCAGCAAGGTCTTCATGTGTGGTATAAACAGCATTATCCACAATACCCACCTTTATATTAGGGCTTGCTGGTCTGTTATTAAGATATATATCCCATGCTGTTTCAGCATTAACAAGGTCAAAATACCATTTCCATCCCACGTTAGCAAAACCAGGCACCTGATTGAGATAGTATTCATCATTGGGCACATAAGTCAAATGGTATGCAGGTTCTTTTTCTGCATATTCAATAATATCCATCTTCTGAAGTTCATTAATAATGGCATCTGCTTCTGCATGGTTATTAAAATACATTCTGAATATCCTTGGCATTCTTATATCCCGTACATCTGCATCATAGAAAGGGCGCTCAACTTTGGCAACAGAATATAAATCTGATATCTTCTTTATAAAAGAAAACTGGGTTTTATCAACTTCTCGTTGATATACCTGCTTAAATGCTCCCGATGTTATGGAAACATTATCTTTTAATTTGAACAATACACAACCTTCCCTGTATTTAGAGGAATCAGTTTGTGCGAATGCTGATAAGATAAGAAACTGGGCAATAATCCCAAATAGCATTGAAATAACAAATTGCGTACTTTTTTTCATGGCTACATATTTTTTAATACTCACAATATAATTAAGGGCACCTCTAAAAACTTATTTTTTTAGTACAGAGCCAAGACAAAAATAAATAATGGTTTAATAAAAACCAATTCTTTCGATATTTTTTTTTATAATTTACGACAATATTCTTAAAACCATAATTATCAGCCACCATTGTGATATTGCATCGCCAATTTTGTATAATCATTTAGTTTTATTCTGTCAATTGCTCTTCTAATGGCTTATAAAATTCTTTATACATTTTTTCATTGGAATAAAAATTCAGTTTTTCCAACATTTTAGCAGATGTTTTGTATCCATAAGCAAGAATTGCATTTATTCCTCTTTCCTTACATTTTTTTTCAAATTCGAGATAAAGTTTTATGCCAATAGTTTTATTTTGATATTCTTTTTTTACTGCACAAAACCATAATAAAATAACATTGCTAATTAATTTTTCTCCGCTTATAAAACCTTTTATTTGCCCTTCGGTTTCGTAAACCAAAGTCAAACATTTTTTATTTGTAACAAGTACTTCAATCCATTCTCTGTCATAAGGAACATCGTCATTATACTTGAATGGCTCCATATCTAAAAGTTTATGAATAATATCAACATCTTTTTTTTGAGCTTTTCTGATTGATTTTTTATTTTTTTTCATTGTTTTATTTTTAGTATTTGGCGGGACTTTGATATCTGCGTCATTTAAGCTCATTATCTTCACCTTGTTATTTTAATCTTCATACTTAACACTTCAAAAATAACAATAATTTTTCTGAAATTTGATTTATTTCATTAACAAAAAAATCAACTAATCTTTTTAAATTTGCGTTCTATTGATTTTAACCAAATGGATTTAAAGTATAGGCAGCTCGCAAAAATATCAGAAGGTGATTTTTTTACCGATAAAGCAACACGCTTGATTTATGCAACAGATGCATCAATTTATCGCGAAATTCCGCAGGCAGTTGCAATTCCAAAAAGCGATGATGATATAAAAAAATTAATCCGTTTTGCGAAAAAAGAAAAAATATCGTTAATATTTCGCGCAGGCGGAACCTCGCTTGCAGGACAATGTGTAGGAAGCGGCATTGTTGTTGATATTTCAAAATACTTTAATAAAATAATTGAATTAAATGTTGAAGAACATTGGGTGAAGGTGCAGCCGGGAGTTATTTTATCGGAGTTGAACAAACATCTCGAAAAGCATGGGTTATTTTTCGGTCCCGAAACATCAACTGCCAATCGCTGTACAATAGGCGGAATGGTTAACAATAATTCGTGCGGTTTACATTCGTTGGTTTACGGCAGTACTCGTGAACATACGCTCGAAATAAAAGCAATATTAAATGATTGCTCCGAAGCAGTATTCAAGCCGCTTTCAAACACTGAGTTTGAAGAAAAATGCAACGGCAATTCTCTTGAAAATAAAATTTATCAAAGCATTAAAAATATTTTATATGACAAAAAAAATCAGGAAGAAATAAAAAACGAATATCCTTTAAAAAACATTCCTCGCAGAAATACGGGCTATGCTCTCGATTTAATTCTAAACTCCTCCCCTTTTGAAAATAATTCCGAAAAATTTAATTTATGCAAATTACTTTCCGGTTCGGAAGGAACTCTTGCATTTTTTTCGGAAATAAAATTAAATCTTGTTCCATTGCCACCAAAAGAAAAAGCACTTGTTTGTATTCATATAAACAGCGTTGAAGAAGCATTGCAGGCAAATATTATTGCCCTTAAATTCAAACCGTCTTCTGTGGAATTGATGGATAAAACAATTATAGAACTTGCAGGACAAAACATTTCACAGCAGAAAAATAAATTCTTCATTAAAGGTGAGCCAGGAGCAATTCTTTTTGTTGAATTCGCTAAAGAAACCAAAGAGGAAATAAATAAAATTGCTTCGGAAATGCAACGGGCAATGGAAGAACAGAAACTCGGCTGCCACTTCCCGATACTTTTCGACGATGACATAAACAAAGCTTGGGATTTGCGTATGGCGGGACTCGGCGTTTTATCAAACATGCGAGGTGATGCAAAACCTCATTCATTTATTGAAGATACTGCAATTGATGTAAATGTTTTACCTGAATATTTTTCTGAATTAAATAAATTTCTCAAAAATCTGAATGTTAAATTTGTTTGCTATGCACACATTGGTACAGGCGAGGTTCACATCAAGCCGGTATTGGATTTAAAAACCTGCGAGGGAGTTCAGCTTCTTAGAAAAATTGCCGAATACACTGCTAATCTTGTAAAAAAATACAAAGGTTCGTTAAGCGGCGAACATGGTGATGGAAGAGCGAGAGGCGAATTTGTTAAAATAATTATCGGCGAACATAATTATGAACTTTGCAAAAAAGTTAAAGAAACTTTTGATGAAGATTATATTTTCAATCCGGGAAAAATTATTGATGCACCGGCAATGGATACAAGTTTGAGATATTCTTTCGAAAAAAATATTCCCGAAATAAAAACTCATTTCGATTTCAGCGATACAGATGGAATTCTGAGAGCCATTGAAAAATGCAATGGTTCGGCAGATTGCAGAAAAACAATTACAGCAGGAGGAACAATGTGTCCTTCATACATGGCAACAAAAGATGAAAACAAATCAACACGTGCAAGAGCAAATATTTTAAGAGAATTCCTCACTAATTCTGAAAAGTCAAACATATTTAATCACAAAGAAATTTATGAAGTTCTGGATTTATGTGTCTCATGTAAAGGTTGCAAATCTGAGTGCCCCTCGAATATTGACATGACAACTTATAAAGCTGAATTTCTTCAACATTATTTTGATTCAAATAAAATTCATTTAAGGACAAAGCTTTTCGCAAATATTGATAAGATAAATTTGTTTATATCAAAATTTCATTTGTTCTACAACTTTGCAATGTCAAATAATTTCACAAGTAAATCTTTAAAATATTTCCTAAACATTTCGCAAAAAAGAAATTTCCCGTTGTTACATTCTTTTACTTTACGGAAATGGATTGCTCAAAATGCACAAGAATTAAAACCTTTGGATAATGTGCAAATAAAAGGAAAAGTATATTTATTTTGCGATGAGTTTACAAATTATTATGATGTAGAAACAGGAATAAAAGCAATCAAGCTTTTAACAAAGCTTGGCTATGAGGTTGAAATACCAATGCATCCCGAAAGCGGAAGAGCATTACTCTCAAAAGGATTTATCCGTAAAGCAAAAATGATTGCAAACAAAAATATTGATGTATTCAAAAATATTGTTACAAAAAACACACCCTTGCTGGGAATAGAACCTTCGGCAATTCTGAGTTTCAGAGATGAATATTTAAGATTGGCTGAAAATAAAAATAAAATTCATGCTGAAAACATTTCAAAGAATACTTTTTTGATTGACGAGTTTCTGGAAAATGAATTTAAGAATGACAATATTTCAGCAAATGATTTTTCGGATAAAAAATTGAAAATAAAACTGCACGGGCATTGTCATCAGAAATCATTGGCATCAATAGAATCCACAAAAACAATTTTAAGTATTCCCAAAAATTACGAAGTTGAAATTATACCTTCCGGATGCTGTGGAATGGCTGGTGCTTTCGGATACGAAAAAGAACATTATGATTTATCAATGCAAATCGGTGAATTAATTTTATTTCCCGAAATCAGAAAATCGGAAAATGAAACAGTAATTGTTGCCCCGGGAACAAGCTGCCGCCAACAGATTAAAGATGGAACCGGAAGGAAAGTTTATCATTCCGTAGAAGTTCTATATGATGCTTTATGATGTTCCCGAAACTTCGAAATTCATTATTTCCATCAGCCTGATTTGATATTTTTTTTAATAATAATGAATAACGAATGTCGAATATCGAAGTAAATACGAAATACTTTTATCGTCATTTTTTCGTTTTTCACAGAATATAACTTTTTAAATAATAAATTACTCTTAACTTTGTTTTCTTTAAGTTGCAACTATTAAAAAGATTATTTGTCTTTGTATGAAATTTTTGATTAGATGAAAAGATTGATTTTTAAAACTATAATTATTATTCTGGTAACAGCATTAAATGCAAATGCTTTAACACTTCCGAAACTCACTATTAGCGGGCATATTAAAGACAGTAAGGATGGTGAAGTATTGATAGGTGCAACCATTTATGTTAAAGAATTAAAAACAGGAACCGTTACCAACTCTTACGGATTCTATTCATTAAGCTTGCCTGCCGGCATTTACAACGTTACATATTCTTATATCGGATATAACAACATTTCAAAAAACATTAATTTAACAAAAGACATAACGATTAACGTTGATTTGGAAGAAACCCGTACAGCAATAAAGGAAGTTGTTATTACCGATAAAAGAGCCGATGAAAATATAAATAAAGCGGAAATGGGAGTTGTAAAGCTTGATGCCAAAACGATAAAGTCAATACCTGCACTTATGGGCGAAGTTGATGTTCTCAAAGCAATTCAGCTATTGCCCGGAGTTCAATCCACAGGTGACGGCAATTCGGGATTTAATGTAAGAGGAGGCAGTGCCGACCAGAACTTAATTTTACTTGATGAAGCTACTGTTTACAACGCTTCCCACTTACTCGGATTCTTTTCTGTTTTCAACAACGATGCTGTTAAAGACATTAAACTTTATAAAGGAGATATTCCCGCCGAATACGGAGGGCGAATGTCGTCTCTGCTTGATATAAGAATGAAAGACGGCAACATGAAAAAATATTGCGGCACAGGTAGCATCGGACTTATTTCAAGCAGGTTAACATTAGAAGGACCTATCGTTAAAGACACCTCTTCGTTTATGATTTCTGCAAGGCGTTTTTATGGTGATTCATATTTCAAAATATTTCCCGACACGATGATTCAGGATGTAAAGATTCACTTCTATGACCTTAATATGAAACTGAATTATACATTAAGTGATAAAGACCGCTTATTTTTGTCAGCATATTTCGGTCGTGATGTTTTTAAATTTGCCGAAGATTTTCATTTGGACTGGGGCAATAATACCGAGACATTCCGATGGAATCATCTCTTCTCAAAAAAACTCTTTTCTAATCTCACATTCCTTTTCAGCAATTATGATTACGGAATGAAGGTTGAACAGGCAATGATGGGCTTTAAGTGGATTGCAAATCTGCAGGATTATGGCATTAAATCAGATTTTACTTTTTATCCGAATATGAAAAATACAATTAAATTCGGGTTCATTTCAACATTTCATCACTTCAATCCGGGTTATGCTAAAGGTACTGGAGAAAATACATTCATTAATGAATTGAAAATGCCGACTTCCAATGCTATGGAAGACGGGATATTCATCTGTAATGAGCAAAAAATAGATTCTTCTCTGACTATTGATTACGGTTTAAGATATTCGATTTTTCAAAGCATAGGCGCCACAACTGTTTATTCTTTCAACAGCGAACACGAAACCATAGATACCACCGTTTATGGTAAAGGGAAATTTTATAATACATATTCGGGACTCGAGCCAAGAATAAGTTTAAAATATTCACTCAACGAAAAATCTTCCGTGAAAGGTTGTTATTCAAGAACGATGCAATATCTTCATCTTGCATCAAATTCCACAGGTGGATTTCCACTCGATATCTGGCTGCCCTCAAGTGCCAACATAAAACCTCGATATTGCGATATGTATTCAGTTGGTTATTTCAGAAATTTAAGAAAGAATACAATCGAAGTTTCACTCGAAACATATTATAAAAAATATAAAAATGAAATTGACTTCAAAGACCATGCTTTGCTGTTGCTTAATCCAAAGATTGATGGCGAGCTAAGATTTGGTAAAGCACAAACTTATGGAGTTGAATGTATGGTAAGAAAACAGGAAGGACTGATTACCGGATGGATAAGCTACACGTATGCAAGGGCATTCAGAACAATAAAGGAAATAAACAACGGATATGAATACCCATCAGGTAATGATAAACCGCATAATGTTTCAGTTGTTGCAAATTACGAAATCAATGAAAGATTAAGCATTGCAATAAACTGGTTATATTCAACGGGTGCAGCAGTTACTTTTCCAACAGGCAGATTTGTATATGGAAACACTGTGATTCCGGTATATTCCGAAAGAAATTCATACAGAATGCCCGATTATCATCGCCTTGATGTTAGTGTTACTCTTAAAGGGAAAAATAAAACCGGTAAAAAGTTTCATGGTGAATGGAATTTTTCAGTTTATAATATTTACAACAGGAAAAATGCTTGGATGGTAACATTTGAATCCGATAAAAATGATGAGAACACAATGGTTGCTTATAAATATTATGTTTTACCACTTGTGCCATCAGTATCATATAATTTTCATTTTTAATTTACAAAAAAATATGTTTAAGAAAATTTTCTATTTATTGTTTTTAATAGTTCTTGCAATATCAGGTTGCAAAAAGCAAATTGATATAAAAACAAAGGACGCTTATGTGAGATTGGTTGTTGATGGACTGCTCACAGATGAGTATAAACGCCATACAATTAAACTTTCGAAGACAAGCAATTATTTTAAAAATGAAACTCAGCCAATGGCAACGAGTGCAGTAGTTTCAATAAGTGATGGTAGTTCTATTTTCCCTCTCACCGAAACTTCTCAGGGTATTTATCAAACAGATTCAATAAAAGGTATTGTAGGAAAAACATATACATTGAATATAAAATATGATGGCGAGGAATATTCAGCAAGTTCATTGCTGAAATACGTCGCTCCTATTGATTCGATAACTTTCGGAACAGACCAGTTCGACCATAAAAAAGCTACAATTAATCTCTGGGCACAAGAACCCGCTACAACAGGCGATTATTACTTATGGCTTTATTATATAAATGACACAATTCAATCCGATACATTAAAAAGATTAATGTTTACCGATGACCTAATGGTAAACGGGCATTACATACCTGATTTCCCCATATATTCTTTTACTCCGAAAATAAATGATACTGTTACCCTTGAAATGAGAGCAATAACAAAAGAATATTATGATTTTATTTACGCTGCTTTCATGGAAGTATATGCAGGAGACCCTTTCTTTTCCGGTCCGCGATCAAATGTTAAAGGTAATGTAAAAAACCTGACAAATAAAGATAAAGATGTAATGGGATTTTTTATTGCATCTGCTGTAACAAAAAAAACGAGAGTTTATAAGTAATTCCATTTTCGGTTCTGCGAAACTCAGCGAAAAACTCTGCATAACCCTGCGAGAAATTTTTAAATTCCAGAATCAACTATCCATCGCTTCAGCAACCACTTCAGATATATCGGCAACTCTTATAATACTTTTTCTGGAAAATGATTTTTTACACAAAGGACAAGAAGTTATCACTGTATCGGGATTGTTTATGGTAAGTCCTTTTAATGTTTCAAGCATTATGGCATCGCGTTGCTGAAATTTTATTTGAGTATTGCCAATGCTTCCTCCACAACAAAGCGAATCCTCTTTATTATCAGCCGACTCTTTTAATGTGGAAATTTTATTAAGTAACGCTCTCGGCTCAGAATAAATTCCACTGCCTCTACCAAGTTCGCACGGGTCGTGATATGCAAGCTGCCTGTCAATTTTATGTAGTTTTAATATTCTGTGATTCACCAATTGCAAAAGATATTGTGTGTGATGTAACACTTCAATATCGAGCGAATAATCTTCCTTAAACATTTTATAACAAATAGGACAAGAAGTAACAAGCAATTTCGCTTTCGATTCTTTGATTTGTTTTTTATTATACTCCATTAATTTTTTTGCACCATCAATATTTCCGGCAAGCATCAAAGGTCTGCCGCAACAAGTAGTTTCAGCAACATCCATAAACCAATAATTTATTTTTGCTCTATCGAGAATTGCTGTCATTGATTTTTTTATTGCAGGTGTCAAATGAGTCATGCAGCCCGCAAAATAAATAACATCGCAATTTTTTATTTCATGTCCGTTCAGATATTCAAACGAATTTTCGATGCTTGAAATTTCATTCCTTTTAGCAATTCTTATGTTATTTGTGCTTATTCCAACGGGGCAATATTCCTGACATCTTCCGCAAAGAAGACAATTTGCTGCAACATTATTTTCAATTTCATTTTCTCTAATTGATTTCAAAAAATATACCGATTGAACATTATTTATTTCATTAACCGAAGCGAGCTGGCATTTATCAATGCATATTCCACATCGCGGACATGAGTTGACTTCTATTTCCGAAAAAGATGTAAATTCTTTTTCTGTCTTTAATCCGAAATTTCTGAAATAAATTAAAATAACTTCCGTCAAAATATGCATATATCTTGAGAAAGGAAGCGATATAAAAAAGATACATAGAGCAGTTGAATAAGCCCACCATGCAGGATATATCAATACTGAAACAGGAAGAAATAAATTAAAAAAATGTCCTGCGCTACCTGTTAAAAAGCCGCCGTTGTGATAAACTCCTGATGTAAAACTTTCGGCTAAAAATCTTAAAGGGAAAATACACCACAGTGAAATTAAAGCAAATTTATCGAATGGCTTTAGCTTAGTGGATTTTTTTACTCCGAATAATTTCGAATAAAATCTTTTCACAAAAGCTAAAGCCACACCTGAAAGTATAACCAATAAAATGAAATCCATTATAAAATTAAAAAATGCAGAATGTTCTTTTCCAACCATGCTATGATTAAAAAATTTATAAAATATGGGTTCGTAAGGCATGTTAAAAGCCCAGTTGCTGTGAATTTTTGCTTCAATAATCCCAACACTTATCAGTAAAAACCAGCCAAAAGCAAGAGATGAGTGCATGTATCCGAGCAACGGATTTACCCTGAATATTTTTCGGTGCAAAAGAGATTCCATAAGCACCTCTTTTGTTGCAATAATAATTTTTCTGCTGAAAATACCTTTTAAAATCTTTTTCTTTTCCTCAATTGAAAATTTATTTATCCAACCGGTATATTTATATAGCAATATTGCAAAAAGCACCACCGCTCCTGCGCAGAAAGGTATTACAAATGGGTCAAAATTCATTTTTATTAACAATTATATTATTAATATTTTTTTAATAAAAATCCTTTGTGTGACTTTGTGAATTCCTTTGTGCGACTTTGTGGTTAAATATTTTTACCGCAAAGGACTCAAAGGAGCACAAAGAAAAAGTAATTACATTTTGGGATGTTCCCTCAATACTCATTTTAATGAAATAATTTAATTGCCTCATTTATTTTCAAAATAATATTTCTCGTATTAACTCCCCGCGGACATACTAATTGGCATTTACCGCAAAGCATACATTTTTTTATTTCTTCTCTGAGATTTTCAACTTCACCAACACGAATCATATTTGTTATCTTTCTTATATTAAAATCCGTAAAATTACCGGCACTGCATGTAGCTGTGCATGCACCGCAAATAAGACAAATGCTAATAGTACTTTCTTCTTTTGCAACATATTCAATAATTCGCCTGTCAGCATTATCGAAATCTATTTGCCGGTCTTTATTTATCGTATATCCAAAATCAATCATAATTTAGTTTTCAGTTGAGAAATCAGAATTTTACAAATTAATTTTCAAATCCTAAATCTTAAATCCTAACTCCTAAATTTTTCCCATATCTTGTTATTAATTACAAATTGTTTCCATCCTTTTTTCCACTTTATAATTTTCAAGATAGCTTGCAACCATCACTGCTGCAGCCCTTGCGTCAACAAAAGTATTATTTATTGGTCGCGGAGCAACGCATGTTCCTGCAAAAAAAACACCCGGAATATCTGAATTTGTGTTTGCAATATGTTGGTCGAGTGATTTCAGGAATCCATTAACTCCGAATTTCAAACCAAATATTTTTCCTATTTCTTTTGTTCCTTGCGACGGAACAATGCCAACCATAAGCACGAGCATGTCAACATTCATTTTCAAAGGTTTTCCTGCTAAAGTATCTTCAACTTTAACGACTAATGAATGGTCAATATTTTCGCATGCTTCAGAAAGTCGACCTCGTATAAAATTAATTCCCCATTTTTCTTGTGCTTCTCTGTATAAAGTTTCAAAGTGCATTCCGAACATTCGCAAATCCATATAAAAACAATAAACTTCAGTATCGGATAATTTTTCTTTTATTTCAATAGATTGTTTAACGGCAGTAACACAGCATACTTTCGAGCAATACATATTTCCCACTTTTTCATCTCTTGAGCCCACACAATGAACAAATCCTATTCTTTTAGGAACTTTGCCGGAAGGAGTTGTTAATGTTTTCCCACTGGAAAATAATTCTTCCAACTCTGCTGATGTAATAACATTGTCATAAATGCCATATCCATATTCTTCTTTCTGACGGGCATTAAAAGTATCGTAGCCGGTTGCAATTAAAACAGCATCCGCATTCAGCTTTTGTCCGTTTTTTAATTCAATTTTAAATTCATTTCCGCTTTTCTCTGCATTTGCAACTTCAGTATTCAGTAATACATTTACTCCCGAAATTTTTATTCCATCATTCAAAAAATTCACAACATCTTTTCCCTGCCTCATTGTCGGGAAAAGTTTTTCCCACTTTAATAAATGCCCCCCAAGTTGTGAATTCTTTTCAATAAGTGTTACATCATATCCCATTGACTTAAGGTATGTCGAACTTTCCATTCCGGCAATTCCACCACCTATCACTACTACTTTTTTCATACTTTTTTATTAATTTATTTTTGTATGTATTTAAAATGTCTTCTTTTTAATTAGCAAATGAATAATTAATATTTAATAATAAAAATCACTATTGTCCGATAAAAAAATATTACAATTTGACATTGCACCAATTATTCATTATTCATTAATTCTCTTTTTTCATTCTTATCATATTCCACTCCTATTTTATCAAGCAATGGTTCGCAATCTGTCTGGTGCATTTGCAATCCCAAATCCCATGGGTCGTAACCTAATACAAGTCCTGCAACTTCTTCATAAGTAAATACAGGAATTCCCTCACCATTTTTCCCATAAGTTTTTCCTTCCATTTCTTTTATTGCATATTGCCATCTGTCGAGAAACATAGGACAACCCGGACAATTGGTAATTATCATATCCGGTTTGTAAGGTTCCATTGAGTCGAATTTCTTTTTTGAGCAAGCAATGGAATAACCTCTGTTTGCCTGAACCAGATATTGACGAAATCCGAATCCGCAGCAGTGACGGCGCTCAGGATAGTCAATTATTTCGCCGCCCCAATCTTCAATCATGCCGATTAAAACATAAGGATACTCTGCTCCTCCCACTCCTTTACTCGGAAACATTTTTGAATAATGACAACCTATATGTTCAACTACTTTCAGTGGTTCACCAGTATTTTTATTTATTAATTTATATTTTGCTTTTGCTGCAATTTCTTTACGAAACTTAAAAATAATATCGCTTGCATGAGCAAGATTTTTTGGTATTTTAAATTCCCTGCCTGTAGCTTTTTTCAAATATTCGCGAATTTTATTTTCTGTTTCGGGGAAATGATGCCATGTTTCAAGTATCTCTGTATATAATCCGAAAGAAGTAATACATGATGGAACTAAATTTTCATATCCCGATTCGGTCATTAATGCAAACTGGCGAGCTACAACAGTCATTGTAGTATCCAAAGGAACAATATCCCCATGATAACCAATACCCGTGCATGTTGTATGACAAGGATGCTCATAAACATCTTTTTTAAATTCGTCTCTGAGAATTTTCAAAAATGCAGTTTCTGAGCCGGGAAAGAAATTTTGTCGAACACAACTTCGAACATAAAAATATTTGTCATCAGCAATTTCTTTCTGATAATCTTTCCATATTGCCTTTTTCCCTTCAGGTTTCATATTTTCAATTAAACAATTAAAAAATTAAAAGATTGAAAAATTCTTACGACTTATGACTTTTGTCTTACGACTATTCTCATTCACGACAATGCTTCCCGTTATTTGTTTTATAAATGTGCATGCAATAATCATTATCAATTCCGCTTTCTTTTAAATCAAGCTTCATTTCTTTTGCTTTTATTTTCGACATTTCTTCAATTTTGTCAAATCTTTTTTTGCCGCCTGTAACTTCAAATATTTTTCTTATTTCTTCCAATGCTTCTTCGGGAATTTTTCGGAGTATGCCGGGTCCTTCACCTTTATAATTAGCACCCAATCTCTTAAACACATCACTCCAGTTATCCTGAATCCAATCCCACACTGGTCCCTGCTCAGGATGAAGTGATGTTCCGATTCCCTCTAAATACAGGCAATAGCCATACTTCAAAATCCATTCGCCAACTGTTCTTTTAACAGCAAGTTGTTGTCTGCCTTTTTCAGATTCAATAAAATATCCCATGTCCTGAGATAATGCACGCAAAGCCATAATAATTAAACCGGGAGCATTACCGCGGGGACAGCGTGTTTTACAAGACATGCATTCCCCGCAATACCAAATAGCATCAGATTTCAGAAGTTCTGTTATTTTTTCATCATCTTTGGTTTGAACGATATCAGCAATATTGCGTGGGTCATAATTATAAAATTCGGCAGCAGCACATATTGCAGTGCAAGTGCCGCAATTGAAACACGCTTTTATTCCTTCAACAAACCTTACATCTTCAACTAATTTATCATATAATTTCCCCATTTCAATATTATTTTACACAATGTCTATAAGTTTGGTCGACAAAGTTAAAATAAAAATATTTACATAAATAAAAAAAACAAAAATATTTTTAAATTTTATTGAACATTCTAAAATGCAAATGAATATTTTAAAGTATTTTTGCATTAAAATAATTCAAATGAAAGAAATAGAAATAAATAAAATAAACGAAAATTTTAAAAATTCAACACCTACTGGGGTTTTAGAACATTTTATATCACGATATAAAAATAAAATTTGTTTTGCTTCCAGTATGGGAGCGGAAGACCAAGTGCTGACTCATATGATTAATTCGATTGACAAAACCGTAAAAATATTTACTCTTGATACAGGCAGAATATTTCCCGAAACTTATGATTTAATTGATAAAACAAATAAGAAATACGGAATAAAAATCGAAATATATTTTCCCGACTCACAAAAGGTAGAGGAAATGGTTATCAGCAAAGGAATAAATTTATTTTATGAAAGTTTAGATAATCGCAAACTATGTTGCAAAACAAGAAAAACAGAATCATTGAAGCGAGCATTTGCAGGAAATGAAGTTTGGATTTGTGGTTTGAGAAGCGAGCAATCTGTTACCCGCATTAACACAAAAATGATTGAATGGGACGAACAAAATAAAATGATTAAACTAAATCCGTTAATTAATTGGACTGAAAAACAAATGTGGGATTATATAAAGCAAAACGACATTCCGTATAATATTTTACACGACAATGGTTTTCCAAGCATCGGCTGTCAGCCATGCACAAGAGCAATAAAGCAGGGTGAAGATATTCGTGCAGGACGCTGGTGGTGGGAAGAACCAGAACATAAAGAATGTGGGTTGCACAGACCTAAGAAGTAAAAAAATAGTTTAAAAATCTCAAACAATCATCCCTGCTCCCACCGTTTCATTAGTTCCTTCATCAATAAGAATCAAGCTACCGGTAATTCTGTTTCGCGAGTATGAATCAAAAATTAACGGATTAGATGTTTTTATTTTAATTTTCGCAATGTCATTTAAACCAACGTGCTTATCTTCCATATTTTTGCAGACATTATTTATATCCATTTTATAATCTACTTCGACAATAACACATCGCACATCTCTTGTATTATGCTTTACCATATATTTGCCTCCGACAACAAGAGGTTTTTCATTTAGCCAGCAAATCATAAGTTCTATATTCTGATTTACCTGCGGCTGATTTTTTTCTTTAACCAACATATCACCACGACTAATGTCAATATCATCGGCAAGAGTAATATTTACCGATTGCAAAACAAAAGCAGAATCAAGTTGTTTACCATTTATTTCTATTGAATTAATTTTTGTTTTAATTGCCGACGGCAAAACCAAAACATCTTCACCTTTAGTAAATACACCTCCTGCAATACGACCGGCATAACCACGATAATCGTGATATTCGTCAGATTGAGGGCGAATAACATATTGTACCGGAAAGCGGGCATCGTTTATATCTTCGTCCTTTTCAATCGGAATAGTTTCGAGCAAGCTTAATAAAGTTTCGCCTTCATACCAATTCATTTTTGAAGATTTATCTACAACATTATCTCCATATTTAGCACTTATAGGAATAAAGTGAACATCTGTTATATCAAGCTTTTCAGAAAACTCAAGAAATTGATTTTTTATTTTTTTAAAAACATCGGGACTGTAATCAACTAAATCCATTTTGTTAACACACAGAATTAAATGCGGAATTCTCAATAACGAAGCAATATAAGAATGCCTGTGAGTTTGCTCAATAACACCAAGTCGCGAATCAACCAATATTAAAGCAACATTAGCCGTAGATGCACCGGTAACCATATTTCGTGTATATTGAATATGTCCGGGTGTATCGGCAATAATAAATTTTCTTTTTGGCGTAGCAAAATATCTGTATGCAACATCAATTGTTATTCCTTGTTCTCTTTCGGCTCTTAAGCCATCGGTAAGCAAAGCCAAATTAACTTGCTCCTCCCCTTTTCTTCTGCTTGCTTCTTCAATGGCTTCGAGTTGGTCTTCAAAAATCGCCTTGCTATCATAAAGTAATCTACCAATCAAAGTACTTTTACCATCATCAACACTGCCTGCTGTTGTAAAGCGGAGTAATTCCATGTTGAGATAGTTGTTAGTTGTTAGTTGTTGGTTGTCAGCAGTAGTTATAGATTTTTTTATTTTCATTTTTATAATTCATGATTTATTTTTGTTCGCGATTTCATAAATTCACAATTTCACAATTTGTTAAAAGTATCCTTCTTTTTTTCTATCTTCCATAGCTGCATCGGAGCGTTTATCATCCCATCTGCCGCCACGTTCCGTAACTCTCGAAGCAGCAACTTCGCGAATTATTTCTTCGATATTATATGCAGGCGATTCAACAGCTCCGGTACAAGTCATATCGCCAATTGTTCTGAATCGGATTTTTTTTGTAACTATCTCATCACTTTCTTTCAAAGGAATATAAGGACATTTGGCAAGTAAAATACCATCGCGTTTTATCAACTCTCGTTGATGAGTAAAATATAAACTTGGCATTTCAATGTTTTCGGAATAAATATATTGCCATATATCCATTTCTGTCCAGTTGCTTAAAGGAAAAACCCTGAAATGTTCACCCATTCTTTTTTTACCGTTGAAAATATTCCAGAGTTCCGGTCGCTGATTTTTCGGGTCCCATTGACCAAAATCATCGCGATGCGAGAAAAAACGCTCCTTTGCTCTTGCTTTTTCCTCATCTCTCCTACCCCCACCCATTGCTGCATCAAACTTAAATTCTTCAATTGCATCGAGCAAAGTTATTGTTTGAAGTACATTTCTGCTTGCATTTGGTCCTTTTTCCTCAATTGCTTTTCCTTTATTTATAGCGTCTTGAACAAATCTAACAATACAATTTGCATCTGTTATATCCATAAGTTCATCCCTATAATCAAGTGTTTCCCGAAAATTATGCCCTGTATCAATATGCAAAAGAGGAAATGGAACTTTAGCCGGATAAAATGCTTTTCGTGCAATGTGAAACATAACAATAGAATCCTTGCCGCCACTAAAAAGCAGAGTTGGTTTTTCAAATTGAGCCGCTACTTCACGAATTATATATATTGATTCCGATTCTAATTCCTCAATATGTTTTAATTTATATTTTATTAACATCACAATTATTTTTTTTATTGTACGAATAAAAATGATTTTCTGATTATTCTTCCTGTTAATCGGGTATTTCTTCTAATTACGACTCTCATTCTACCCCACCTTATGTTTTCCCACGCACGTTCATGAAGGTAATATAGAAATATTTTACTAAACACTTCAACTCCTCCTATTGAAAATGCGATTGTTGCTTTTCCCGTTAGCAACCATGAAATAAATATCGTATCACACGTTCCCACAAAACGCCATGAAAAAGATTTTATTATACTTTTTAATGGACGGTCTTTTATTTTCACATCAATTCCGTTTTGCTTGGCTTTCTTTCTGAAAAATATATTATCTATAATCATATTTTGTTTTTGGTTTATTCCGGTTAAAATTTTATATAAAATATTTAATCATGTATTTTGATATTCGAATATTTAATACAATGTCTATCGATTTAGTCGACAAAGGTAATAATTTTTTTTATTTCCAAAATATTTTTTAAAAAAATTATTAACAACATTGAACATTTGTTTTAAAAACATTGATTTTCAGTTGTTGTAACGGATATAATATAGTTATTTAATTTATCTGTGTGATTTTTATTAAAAAAATGATTTTATTATGCACTTGTGTTTTTATTTTTTTTAATTTCGTAATATAAAAAAAAATAAAATGTTTAAAATCAATACTTCAATAAAAACGTATCTTTTATTTCTTTCAATTATTTCTTTTACATACACAACATATAGCCAAACCAACCCTACACCTAAAAATCCCAAAAGTGCACGAGCTCAGCAGCAACAAGATACTATCGGAAATAAAAAAGATGCCAAACTTATTTTTTCCGGTGGCAATTATCAGGATGCACTTAAACAATATTTAATGCTATTAAAAAAGGATACGTCAAATGCTCTTTATAAATATAAAGTTGCTCTTTGTTATTTATATACAAATATTGATAAACTAAAAGCGATTCCTTTACTTGAGAGTGTTTTAAAAAAAGATAAAAGTAATTTCGATGCCTATTACGAACTTGGAGTAGCTTACAAATATGCAAACAGATTTGAAGATGCAATTAATTGTTTCAATAAATTCAGGAGAGAACTCACAAAAGGAAGAGATTACATGGATATTCCGGCAACCCTTCAGATAGAAATGTGTTACAATGCAATGGAACTTATACGAAATTCTGTAAATGTTACTTTTGAAAATCTTGGACCAACTATAAATTCCGAATTTCCCGATTATAATCCTTACGTACCGGGCGATGAATCCTTCATGGTTTTTTCATCAAAAAGAATAGGAAATGTAAGAGGGCAAACAGGCGAAACACAATATGACTATGATGGGTTTTTAATGCCTGATGTTTATATCTCTTATTATAAAAATCGCTTATGGTCAAAAGCAAAAAATCTTGGCGGTACTTTTAATTCCGATTTGTCTGAAGATGTAGTTAGCTTATCTGAAAACGGAAATACGATGTTTCTTTATTTTGACAACTATTTAGGATTTGGTGATATTTTCGTATCCGAAAAAAAAGGTAAATCATTTGGAAAACCCGAAATCATGAGTTATAACATTAACGGAAAAACTCTTGAAATGGCAGCAAGCATTACTGCAGATGGACAAAAACTTTACTTCTCAAGTGATTTAAACAATTTAACAGGAATAAAAGATATTTTCATTTCAAAAAAATTACCTGATGGTGACTGGGGAACTCCAGCCAGATTGAGTAATCGTATAAATACCGAATGGGATGAGGACTGTCCTTACATTACCAACAATGGTAAAACTCTTTACTTCTGCTCACTGGGACATAACAGCATGGGAGGATATGATATTTTTAAATCAGTATGGAATGATGAAGAAAATGACTGGAGCGAGCCTGTTAATTTAGGATATCCTATAAATACAGTTGATGATAACAAAACAATATCTTTCAGCTCGGATAAAAGACATGCATATATTTCAGCTTTTAGACCGGAAGGATATGGTGATTTGGATATTTACAGAATAACTTTTAACGACATATCGCCAAAACCCACATTAGTTTCCGGATATATCACTTCACAGGATTCGGTCAATATTGTTCAGAAAGTAAAGCAAATTGCCGATACTGTAATAAAAGACACTTTGCTGAAACCGCTAATTAAAGATTTGAAAGTAAACACTGAAATTACTGTTACTGAAAAATCCACAAAAAAACATATCGGTACATATAAACCAAATCCCGTAACAGCTAAATACGTAATGATGCTACTACCGGGTGAATATACTATAGAAATAAAAGGCGAAGGTTTTGAAAAAAATATTTGCCAGCTTACTATCGGTGATTTTGAGTTTTATGTACCCGAAATTAAAAAAAATCTTGCCTTATTAATAAATAAACCACCTGTTTTCAATTTTCCTAAAGTCGAACAAAATAACAACAAACAAAAAAAATAATGAATCTTAAACTTTCGAAACCATTAGCATTTATTGACCTTGAAACCACAGGAATAAATGTTACCACCGATAGAATTATTGAGCTTTCCATTTTTAAAGTTGGCGTTGATTACAGTACCGAAACTATTACTTATCGCATAAATCCTACTATTCCCATTCCAATTGAAAGTACAAAAATTCATGGAATTATAGATGAAGATATTAAGGATTGCCCTGCTTTTTCACAACTTGCAGCAAAAATAAATAACATTTTATCAAATTGTGATATCGCCGGTTATAACTCAAATAAATTCGATATTCCAATTTTGATTGAAGAATTTTATCGCACCGGTATTGACTTTGATATCAGTAAAAAAAAGTTTGTGGATGTTCAGAATATTTTTCACAAAATGGAACAACGTAATTTAATTGCCGCATATAAATTTTACTGCAATAAAGAATTACAGAATGCTCACAGCGCTGAAGCCGATGCTAAAGCAACGTATGAAGTTTTTGCATCACAATTGGAAAAATATGATGAATTAAAAAATAAGGACATAAATTTTCTTCACGATTTTTCATGTGCGGGAAATTTTGCTGACCTCGTTGGCAGAATAGCATATAACGAAAACGGTATTGAAATATTTAATTTCGGAAAACATAAAGGAAAACTCATTTCAGAAGTTTTAAAAAAAGAACCATCTTATTACAACTGGATGATGAATAGTGATTTTCCTATCTCTACAAAAAGAGTTTTAACCGCAATAAAACTCAGGGATTTTAATAAATGATAAAATAGTTAATTGTTAATAGTAATAAGGTCAATATTTTTAAGTTTTGGTTTATAAGCACAAATAACAATTAACTATTAACAATTAACGAAAAACTATTTCCACATGAAAATCATTGGCATCGGTTATAATTACAGAAAACATGTAATTGAAACAAAAAAAACATTTCCCAAAGAACCTATTTTTTTTCTCAAACCTGAGACAGCAATTATTCTGAATAATCGCCCTTTTTTTTATCCCGATTTTTCAAAAAATGTTCATTATGAAGTTGAAATTCTTCTGAGGATTTGTAAAGTCGGAAAAAATATTCAGGAAAAATTTGCAAATACTTATTTTGATAAAATCGGAATCGGAATAGACATTACTGCCCGCGACCTACAAGATGAATGTAAAAAAAACGGACTGCCATGGGAAAAATGCAAAGGTTTTGATGGCTCTGCTCCTATCAGCAGTTTTATTAAAAAAGAAGAATTTAAAAATGTTAATGACATAAATTTTCATTTGAACATCAACGGAAAAACTATTCAGAAAGGCAATACAGATGATTTGATATTTTCTTTCGAAAAAATAATTTCTCATGTTTCGAAATTTATGACATTGAAAATAGGAGATGTTATTTTTACAGGCACTCCTGCCGGTATAGGTCCACTTAATATCGGCGATAAACTCGAAGCATTTATTGAAGGAAATAAAATGCTTAGCTGTATGATAAAATAGTTTGTTTATTTAACTTCTCTTTCGATTACTTTTTCAATGAATTTATTAAGAGATAGTTCTCGCTCTCTTGCTCTGATAAAAGCAAGCTTATGCACCATTGGTTTTAATCTAACATTAAAACTTCAAATTTGTTTTTAACTTATATATTTATTTTTCTACCTTTGTATTTTTAATTAGTAAATTACTAACAAATTGGCTCGAACCAAGTGCAGTTAGGTATACTCATAAAGCTTTCATTTTAACGAAAGCTTTTATTTTATAATTCACTATGAACGACAACAAAAAATTACAGATTTATTTGCCCGTTTTATTGGCATTTGCAATAATTATAGGAATTGTTATCGGAAGCAATTTTCTTAATTTCGGAAAATCATCTTCTAAAAACATTTTTTCATTTGAAAAAAATAAAAGTAACAAGTTCAACGACATTCTTAATATTATTGATGAATATTATGTTGATTCCGTTAATAAAAATAAATTAACTGAAATTGCTGTTGCTGATTTATTACAAAACCTCGACCCTCATTCGTATTATATTCCTGCTTCGGAACTAAAAAAAACCAATGAAATGCTTACCGGAAGCTTTGAAGGGATAGGTATTGAATTTAACATTCAAAAAGATACTGTAATTGTAATTTCAACTATTACCGGCGGACCGGCGGAATCCCTTGGTGTGAAACCAGGTGATAGAATCATAAAAATAAATAATATTAATGCTGCCGGAATAAAAATTACAAATAAGGAAGTTTTCAGCAAGCTCAGAGGTAAAAAAGGAACTAAAGTTACAATAAGTGTTTTACGAAACGGATATAATAAATTAGTTGATTTTACTATTGTCCGCGATAAAATTCCCGAAAAAAGTGTTGACATTGCTTTTATGTTTGATAAGCAAACAGGATATATCAAACTCAGCAAGTTTTCTGCAACAACATTTAACGAAATGAAAACTGCAATTGAAAAATTAAAAAACAAAAATATAAAAAAATTAATATTGGATTTAAGGGGTAATGGCGGCGGTTATCTTGATATTGCTGTTAAAATAGCTGATGAATTTCTTTATGAAGGAAAATTAATTGTTTACACTGAAGGAAGAAATCGCCCGCGTACAGATTATTATGCCACAGGTAAAGGTGAACTTGAAGACACGAAAATTATTGTCTTAATTGATGAATGGTCGGCTTCTGCAAGTGAAATTCTTGCAGGTGCAATACAGGATAATGACAGAGGATTGGTAATAGGAAGGCGTTCTTTCGGCAAAGGGTTAGTTCAAGAACAAATGGAACTACAGGATGGTTCGGCTTTGCGGCTTACAATTGCAAGATATCATACTCCCACTGGTCGTTGCATCCAGAGACCTTATGGTGCAAACACCAGTGATTATTATAACGATTTTTTTAAACAATATACTGAAGATGAAGATACATCAGGTGCACCAAAAAAGAGTACTCATCCCGATTCATTAAAGTACAAAACACCCAAAGGGAAAATAGTATATGGCGGCGGTGGCATAACACCCGACATAACTGTTCGAAACGATACGGGAAAAAGTGTAAAATACTTTTTTGACGTTGCTAACAAAGGACTTATTAATCAATTTGCATTTGATTATGCCGACAGAAACCGAAAAGAATTAAATAAAAAATATAAATCCGAAACATTCAACAACAACTTTATTGTAACAGATGAAATGTACAAAAACTTTATTGAGTTTGCTTCAAAAAAGGGAATTGGCAAAAACATCGATAATTCCAAAATATCGGAAACGATGATTAAAACTTATCTTAAAGCATTTATCGGCAGATTGATTTTTAACAATGAAAGTTTTTACCCTGTAATTCTCAAAGTTGATAAAACCTTCCTTAAAGCAGTTGAAGAAATAAAGAAACTATAATTTTTTACCGTCGAGACGCTAAGTCGCAAAGTTATAATAAATATTATCTTTCTCTGCGTCTTTGCGTCTTTGCGGTTTTTTAATAATTATGAATATTGCGTTTGCAACGCCTTTTCTTTTATGCTGAATTCCTTTTTTATTTTTTCAACATAATCGAGTTTTTCCCAAGTAAAGAATTCAACTTCTTTTGATGTTTCAACACCATTGTGCATCAGAGTTACTGTTTTTTTGAAAGGAGTTCTTCCGAAATGCCCATAAGATGCGGTTTCCGTGAAAATAGGATTTTTGAGTCCGAGTCGTTTTATTATCATTGCCGGACGCATATCAAATAACTTATTGATTTTTTCAGAAATTTCGCCATCACTGATTTTCTTGCCGCTTGCATTTTTTAATTTACAAGAGTTATAAGTATTAACGTATAATCCTACTGGCTGGGCTACTCCTATGGCATAAGCAACCTGAATTAATATTTCGTCGCAAACACCTGCTGCAACTACATTTTTCGCAATGTGCCGTGCCGCATAAGCTGCAGAGCGGTCAACCTTTGATGCGTCTTTTCCCGAGAAAGCACCACCACCGTGAGCACCTTTGCCACCATAAGTATCAACAATGATTTTTCTTCCCGTCAAGCCAGTATCACCGTGTGGTCCGCCAATAACGAATTTACCTGTAGGATTGACAAGTAACCTTGTATCGTTTGCAAATAACTTTTTGATGTTATTAGGTAAATCTTTTTTAACTCTTGGAAGTAATATATTTTGTATGTCGGATGTTATTTGTTTTATCATTTCTTTTTCTGCAAAATCCTTTTCTTTCTTTGAATTGTCGGCAGGAAGAACAAATTCATCATGTTGAGTGGATACAACGATAGTATCAATCTTTAATGGCTTTTGATTTTCATCATATTCAATAGTAACCTGCGATTTTGCATCGGGACGCAAATACTTCATTTTTTTGCCTTCCTTACGAATGGCTGCTAATTCAATCAAAAGCAAATGCGATAAATCAATTGAAAGAGGCATGTAATTTTCGGTTTCGGTAGTAGCGTAACCGAACATCATTCCCTGGTCGCCCGCACCCTGGTCTTCTTCTTTTTCTCTAACAACACCCTGATTTATATCGGGAGATTGTTCGTGAATTGCAGAAATAACACCACATGAATCGCAATCAAATCTGTATTCGGCTTTTGTATAGCCAATATTTTTAATAACTTCTCTGGCTATTCGCTGAACATCAGCATAGCCGTTGGTTTTAACTTCACCGCCTGCAACAACAAGACCGGTTGTAACAAATGTTTCGCATGCAACTTTTGATTCAGGGTCTTGGCGCAAAAAATCGTCTAATAACGCATCAGAAATCTGGTCGCAAATTTTGTCAGGATGTCCTTCAGATACGGACTCCGATGTAAATAAATAAGACATTTCTTTAAGTTTTTAGTTAATAAATAATTTTAAGGGAAGTTGATTGACGGGCTAAACCTTGTTTTAGCATTTTTTTAAAAGTGGTTGCAATCAATCAAATCTTTCCACTGTTTCGTTTGCAAAGAAAAGCAAAATTTATTTAAAAGAAAAGTTATTTTCACTATTTTTTTTAACTTCGCATTTAATATTTAGGATTTAGAATTTAGGAATTAGGATTAAAAATATTGAAAGTTGTAAGCTGAAAACTATAAATAAAGCTGTGAATTACGAACTGTGAGCAATGAGAAAAAACTGAGAACTGAAAACTCTAAACTGGAAACTAAAAAAAATGTCAATTAAAGTTAATAGCATCACAAAAATATTTGGAACGCAGAAAGCATTAGATAACGTGTCGTTTGAAGTAAAAGCCGGTGAAGTAGTTGGTTTTTTAGGACCAAATGGCGCCGGAAAATCCACAATGATGAAAATAATAACATGTTTCATACCACAGAATTCAGGTGCGGTTTCTGTTTGCGGATTTGATATTATTGATGAACCAATTGAAGTGAGAAGAAAAGTTGGTTATCTGCCTGAAAATAATCCGCTGTATTATGATATGTACGTTAAAGAGCATCTTTTTTTTACGGGAGGAATTTTTAAAATAAAAAATATTAAAAATAGAGTTGATGAAATAATTGAAATTACAGGGCTTGAAGTTGAGCAAAAGAAAAAAATAGGAGCATTGTCGAAAGGTTATAAGCAAAGAGTTGGCTTGGCGCAGGCATTGATTCACAATCCGGAAGTATTGATTTTAGATGAGCCGACTTCAGGACTCGACCCAAACCAGATTATTGAAATAAGAAATCTTATTAAAAAAATAGGAAAAGAAAAAACCGTTTTGCTTTCCACACATATAATGCAGGAAGTTGAAGCAATATGCGACAAAGCAATAATTATTAATAAAGGAATAATAGTTGCCAATGATTCAACTGCAAATCTTCATAAAATTTCATCAAATAAAAATATTGTTACAGTTGAATTTGATATCGCAGTTGATGTGAATTTACTTAAAAATATTCCTCAAGTTACAACCGTAAAGAATATTAAAGATAATATCTGGGAAATACATTCTGCTGAAGCAAACGACATACGTCCTACTATTTTTCAGTTTGCCGTGAAAAATAACCTTACCGTACTTTCAATGAAAAAAGAAGAGCAAAGTATTGAAGAAGTTTTTCAGAAATTGACGATGTGAGTTTTGTTAAATCACCTCAAACCCCGCATAATCAGCAATTGCTTTAGGTAATTTAATTCCGTTCTCGGTTTGGTTGTTTTCGAGTAATGCGGCTACAATTCTCGGTAATGCCAAAGCGCTTCCATTTAAAGTATGAGCAAGTTTTGTTTTTTTATCGCTGTCTTTAAATCGCAGTTTCATTCTGTTCGATTGAAATGTTTCGAAATTACTAACAGAGCTGACTTCGAGCCAACGCTTTTGTGCAGCGGAATAAACCTCAAAGTCGAAAGTTAGAGCAGAAGCAAAACTCATATCGCCGCCGCAAAGTTTAACAATGCGAAATGGCAATTCTAATTTTCGCAATAATCCCTTCACATGTTCAAGCATTTCATCAAGCGTTTGGTATGATTTGTCGGGATGTTGAATTTGAACTATTTCAACTTTATCAAACTGATGCAAGCGATTTAAACCACGTACATCTTTTCCATAAGAACCGGCTTCTCTGCGAAAACAGGAAGAATAAGCACAATTTTTTAACGGCAAATCTTCTGCTTTTAAAATAACATCTCTGTATAGATTAGTAACAGGCACTTCCGCAGTTGGAATTAAATAAAAATTATCTAAAGGAACAGAATACATTTGTCCTTCTTTATCGGGTAGTTGTCCGGTTCCATAAGCCGATGCTTCATTAACAAAAAACGGAATCTGCATTTCTTTATAACCGGCTTTTACTGCTTCATCAAGAAAGAAATTGATTAAGCCACGCTGCAATCGTGCTCCTTTGCCTTTGTACACAGGAAATCCCGAGCCGGTAATTTTATTGCCAAGTTCAAAATCTATGATGTCATATTTTGCAGCCAAATCCCAATGAGGCAAATTATTTTTTCCTAAATCAATATTTTTATTTTCTTCAAAAATAATTTCATTTTGCTCTGCGGATTTTCCTTTCGGAACAGATGCGTGAGGTAAATTAGGAATTACAAGCAATATATCGGTTATTTCTTTTTCGAGTGAAGATAAGTTTTCATTAAAAACTTTTTCGTTTTCTTTCAGTTCTTTTGTTTGCTCTTTTAATTCATTTGCTTTTTGAGTTTCGCCTTTTTTAAAAAGTTCACCAATTTCTTTTGCTAAAACATTAGCTTTTGTGAGTGTTTCATCAAGCGAAGTTTTTATTTTTTTGCGTTCATCATCAATTGAAATTATTTTTTCAATTAATTCCGTACTGTCAAAATTCTTAACTGATAGACGTTTTATGACGTCTTCTTTATTTTCGCGAATGTAATTTGTTTGTAGCATTTTACTAATTTTATTTAAAACAATAACCTATTTTAATTCCAAGTTGAATTGATGGGTAAAACAACCTTCCATTAGGCCCATAAAGCTCACCGCTCGCATATCTTGTGGATTCAATTTTGGGAGGGTTGTAATCATAATGATAACTACTACCACCTTTGAATTTATAAGAATATGTTGTGATTTTCCCATCAATATTTTTTAATCCAATACCTGAATAAATGTCAAAAATAAAATGGTTGTATTTTAACCAATAACCAAAATTGACAAATAAACCAATTACCCTATTTGAGGCAGATTGTTCGGAGATAATAGATATAATATCATAGCTATCAAAAGAATAAGTTGATTTTTTATTGAAATAAAAATATTTATAAAGGAAATTAATCCCCACATAATTTCGTAAATTATAGTAATATTTCATTCTAAGCTTGAAAGAATAGCCATTGTTTATAAATGGATTCTTATAGTTATTAGGTAAAATATCGTTAAAATAGTGATTTTTCCAAGAATATATTATTCCGTATGTTGCTTCAATCCCAATCCTGCTTGTAATCCTTCTTTCGTAACCCATATCTAATTCATTTACTGCATTTAAAGGGTATATATAAAAAGTGTTTTCCCATGTACTATCATTTATGTATGGAAGCTTTCTCCTTTCGGTTTTGACATCTTTTATTATTGATTTTTCTATTAATTTTATGGTGTCTGCTATGTTTTTTGATTGAGCATACATCGTTGTATTAATAACTTTATAATTCCAATCATTTATCAAATTGAAATTATCTCTTTTTGTTTTAGTAAGCATTATTCCAAGCGGAGCTAAAACAGGTGAAAAAATGACAGTCGCAATTCCTAAACCTACTATTGTATAACCTAAAGTTCTTTGAAAATAATCGGATGTTCTCATGTTATTAAGAGAATATATAGATTTATAATCAATCTTAAAAATGTCTATATTTATAGAATAATTGCCTATATTATTAATATAACCTGATTTTTTATTATCAATTGTTTTGCAAAATACCATTTCATTATTGGTAATAAATCTTGGTTTTGAAAGGGGTCTTTTCTTTTTAGTAAGTACAATAATATTTTTTTCATTGCCAGTATTTTGACTTAAGCAATGGAAGCATAAAAAAGTAAATGCAAAAATTAAAAATATTATATTTACAATTCGCATAATGTTTTTGTAAAAAAATAAACAGAACACAGAAGACACATATTAAACAAGATTTACACAGATTGTTTTTTTATCATTAGTAAATATTTTTCTGCGAATCTCAGGCTTTTTTCCGAAATTTAAAAGTAATCCTATTTCTTTATCGGTTGCTTTCAAATAATTTATAAGCTGCAATTCGTGTTCCTGTATTAATACTTCGGCAGCTTTCAACTCTATAATTATTTTATCATTTACAATAATATCGGCAAAATAATCACCTATTCCAATTTCTTTGTAAAAAACTTTAATGGGTTTTTGTTTTTCGCAAATTAGTCGATTGGCTTGCAATTCAATAATCATGGCATTTTCATAAACTTTTTCTAAAAAACCATATCCTAATTCATTGTAAACTTCATAAAAGCATTTTATTATTTTATCTGTTAAATCTTTATGTAAATATTCCATTTTGAAAATTATCTGTGTAAATCTTGTTTAATCTGTGTTATCTGTGTGCTATTTTTAAAGTTTAATTGCTTCCTCAAGAAATTTTTCTTTATCAACCGGCACAATACCGCTATGTTCGCAAACAATTCCGCCTGCCAGATTTGCAAGAGATGCCAGTAAACTCAAATTGGTTTTTAATGCAATACACAATGCAGCAACACAAACAACAGTATCTCCTGCACCCGAAACATCAATAATATCGCGAATGTGAGCCGGAATAATTTGTTTCTTGCCTTTATTGCTTATTAAAACTCCTTGAGCAGAAAGCGTTAGCAATGTTATTTCGTTTTTCAGATTATTTTCAAGTATGTCAATAGCTTTATAAATAGCATCAACATTGTTTTGAGCAATATCAAGTTTCAATCCTTCTCTTAATTCTTTCAGATTCGGTTTGAATAAAATAACATTTTTATAATTATTAAAATTTCTTTTCTTCGGGTCAACAACTGTCGGAATATTTGATTTTACTGCTAATTCAACAACTTCTTCAATCAGTTTTTTTGTAATCACACCTTTATCATAATCCTGAAAAATCATTACATCAATTTTATTTTCTTTTATTATTGATGTGATTTTTTCAAACAAAGTATTTTCTTCATCGCTGCTTATTTCCTCATCAGTTTCCTCATCCACTCTGATAAGCTGATGGTTGTTTGCAATAACTCTGAACTTTGTTGTTGTTATTCGTTTGTCGCTTTTTATTATTCCTTTTGTTGAAATATTACTTTCTTTAAATAAATTAAGTAAAGATTCGCCTTTGTTGTCGTTGCCGATAACTGAGCATATAATTGGATTTGCTCCGAGAGATTTTACATTTAGGGCAACATTAGCTGCACCGCCAAGCCGTTCCTGACGTTTTTCAACCATAACAACAGGAACGGGAGCTTCGGGAGAAATCCTGTCGGCATCGCCCCAGATGTATGAATCGAGCATCACATCGCCAATGATTAAAACATTAAGCGAATTGAAATTGTTGAAAATATTTGTTATTTCCTGTTTTTGCATTTTTATTATTTATAATTACAGAAATCAAAATTATAAAAAATATCGAAACAACTGATTTTTTAGTATGTAAAATTCTGGTTACTTTTGCTCAAACAAAATTCATTCTGAAAACTTCAAAGGAAATATTATCCGATTTTAATTGCATTATCAGAAAAGTTTTTTCTGATGATAAAATTGTTATTTCAGAAAAATCAGTTCCTAAAGATATTACAGGTTGGGACTCACTGATGCATCTTGAAATAATTGCAGCCATTGAAGAGTTTTATAAAATAAAATTTACTTTTAAAGAAGTAATGTCATTCAAAAATGTGGGAGATATTGTGAATTGTACATTAAGGCATTTAGAAGAAATTAAATTGTGAAGTAGCGAAGTAGTGAATTTGTGAAATTGTGTTGGGCGTTGGGTTGCCCCTTTAGTTCATAGGGGTGGTGAAGGGAAACTAAAGTTGTGAAGTTATTAAATCGTAAAACTATAAACTTTAAACATTAAACTTTAAACTATTTTAATGCTTTTTACATCTTTAAATTATTTATTATTTATAGCACTCGTAGTAATTGCGTATTACCTGTCGCCATTGAAATTGCGATGGATAATTTTGCTTGTTGCAAGTTATGTGTTTATTTGTTTTGCAAATGCAAGTTCACTTTTTGTAATTATATTTTCAACAGTATTCAATTATTTTTTCGGACTGTTTATTAGCAGAAATGAAAATTCGCCCCCCCTTAGGGATAGGGGCAATGCGAATTTTCAGATATTCAATGTATCCATAAGAAAATCCTTATTTCTTCTCGGGCTTATAATAAACATTGCATCGCTATTTATCATAAAGTATCTGGTAAGTTTTGCTACAATAACAATAACTATTTCTGCTCCCGTTACATACCGCATGGCTGATTTGATTTTCCTGCTTGGGTTTTCGTTTTATACACTTCAGAATATAGCATATCTCACAGATGTTTATTATGAAAATATAGAACCCGAAAAAAATATTTTCAGATATGCTTTTTATACTGCTTTTTTTGCAAAAGTAGCATCGGGACCTATTGAAACCGCTCGAAATTTTATCCCTCAAATTTTCATTGAAAAAAAATTTGATTATGAAAATTTCACAAACGGATTTCAAAGAATAATAATCGGTTTATTTAAAAAGATTGTAATTGCCGACCGGCTTGCTCCTGCAGTTTCAAGCATTTTCGATTTACCTGCTCATAATTGCGGTTTGACAACCTTGGTGGGTGTTTATTTATTTACCATTCAGTTATATCTCGACTTTTCGGGATATGCAGATATGGCAATTGGAACAGCACAATTGTTCGGTTATAAGCTTAGCGAAAATTTCATTCTCCCTTTCGATGCAACTTCTATTTCTGAATTCTGGCGAAGATGGCATATTACACTTATTAACTGGTTGAAGAATTATATTTATTTTCCTGTTGTTTACAAATTAAGGAAATATAAAAAAACAGGAACCATCATAGGAATAATTATAATTTTCATTATTTCAGGTATTTGGCACGGTTTGGGCTTGACATTTTTAATATGGAGCATCATACATTGCATTTGCATGATTTACGAAACATTGACAAAAAATTACAGGAAAAAATTATCGGGAAAAATAAATTTTTTATCATATAAAATTTTAAGTGTTTTTATAACCCTTAATATTGTGGCGTTTGCAAATATATTTTTCAGAGCAAAATCAGTTGGTGCAGGATTAAAAATTATTGGAGAAATTTTTAATATAACTAATTTTATTCCGAAAAATTACTTATTCCAGTTTGTAAATCCCCTTGCTATTGGCGGGCATCTCGAAGTCATTTTTAATTTTTACATGCTTATTTTATTAATAATATTTTATTTTATTTTCGAGAACAAACTTCAAAAGATTATTTCACAACAAAAAAATAATTATTTTTTAATATTTTTATTTTTGATGCTGATTTTATTGTTCGGGGTTTTCAATGAAAATGCGTACTTCATATATAATAAGTTTTGAAGATTAAAAAAACAGTTTGTTGTTAAAAAAAATTGAAAAGCATAAACAAAAGTAGATAAGTTCAATATTGAGAAACAACAAACCACAAACGACAAACTTCTTAAAAATATAAAGATTAATGTTAAAAAAAGTCCTGATATTATTAATTGTTTTAATTGTAACTCTCGTTGTGCTTGAGAAAGCATATAATTTTTTTCTTTTAAAAAACAAAGACCTGAAAACGTCTTATATATTAACCGATAAAATTAATGCTGATGTTATTGTTACTGGCTCGTGCGTACCCATGTATATGTTTTTACCTGATAAATTTGACAAATACACAAATCTGAAATCTTATAATTTATCAACCGAAAACGCATCGTATTCAGAGATATTTGCAAATTTTTACTTATATCTTAAAAACAACAAACCGCCTGAATATTTATTTATTCATGTTTCTTACGAGACATTTGATGAATCGTTCAACAAGTTTAATTCATATCGTTACGCCCATCTGCTGAGCGATTCAGTTATTGCAAATATTGTTAAGAAAAAAGAAAATTTTTATTATAACATTTCTTCAATACCTTTTATGCAGTATGCATATTATAATAATAAAATAAATTTTTATATGGTTCAGGGAATAAAACATTTTTTATTCAAAAATAAATATCCGTATAATAAAAACGGAAGAATAAAGCCAATTGATATGGCGTGGAATTTTAAAAACGAGAAATTCATCAAACAAAATCCTAAAGGATATATTTTTAATTTTTCTGAAACGGAATTTGATTATTTAAATAGAATTATTAAACTTGCAAACAAAAATAAAATAAATGTAATATTATTTGAAACACCTGTTTATAAAGAATTTTTACCATATATAAATAATAAATATGAAATTTCGGGATATATAGCTACTTTAGCTGAGAAAAATAATTTACAATATTGGAATTTTGATACGATGAAAATTGCTGACGATGAAAAATATTTTCTTTCACTTATAAATACTAGAGATGAGGGCTCGTTAATATTTACAAAAACTTTAGCAAAATATTTTAATATTCATAAAAATATAAACCGAAAATAGATGCAGAGTTTCGATAAGATAATGCAAGATTTGAAGAACAAGGTTTATCATCCTGTATATTTTTTAAGCGGAGAAGAGCCATTTTTCATTGACCAGATAACTGATTATATTTCCGACAATGTTTTGAAAGGAACCGAAAAGGAATTCAATCATACCGTTTTATATGGAATAGAAACAGATGAAAAATCAATTATGGAAATTGCCAAACGTTTTCCGATGATGGCAAATTATCAGGTAGTTATTATTAAAGAAGCACAACATCTGAAGAAAATTGAAGAAAATCTTTCGGGGTATATTCAAAACCCTTTAAAATCAACCATTCTTGTAATATGTTATAAATACAATACACTTGATAAACGAAAAACATTTGCAAAAACAGTAGATAAAGCCGGCATTCTTTTCGAATCGAATAAAATTGGCGATTGGGATATATCAAAATGGACAGTCGAATATTTAAAGTCACAGAATTACACGATAACAAATCAGGCAAATACATTATTAACAGAACATTTGGGAAACGACTTAGCAAAAATTGCAGGAGAAATCAACAAACTCAAATTAAATATTCCCGAAAATACGCAGATTACAGAGGACCATATTGATGAATTTATAGGAATAAGCAAGGATTATAATGTTTTTGAACTTCAAAAAGCTATCGCAACAAAAAACGATTTGAAAGCAAACCGTATTGTAAACCATTTCAATGCTAACCAAAAGGAAAATCCGTTCGCCGTTATTATGTATAATTTATATTTGTTTTTTTCAAGAATATTGATTTATCATGATATTAAAGATTCAAAAATAACAAATAACGAAATGGCTTCAATATTGAAAGTACGTCCATATTTTGTGAGAGATTATGAAGCTGCTGCAAAAGCTTTTTCACGTCAGAAACTTTTTAAAATTATTTCCATGTTGCGTGAATATGATATTCGCTCAAAAGGTGTTGATAACGCAACCATAAGCAGCAGCGAATTGTTGAAAGAAATGGTTTTTAGAATTATGCATTGAAAAGAATATTGATTTTTCTAGTGAAAGATATAAAAGAAATATTGAATGATTTTACTCCGATATCCCTGAAAGAGATGGATAGAGTGCAATTAACAGATAGAGCGGATATAAAATATATTTTTTGTGTTGAGCAATTACCTGTTTTTTTGGAGAAAATCAAATCTGATTATCGCGTGCTTGAAGTAAATAATGTACGTCTTAACACTTATGAAACCTTGTATTATGATACTGATGACTGGGATATGTATATGAATCATCAGCGAGGAAAAGCCAATAGATATAAAGTGCGTCTAAGGAGGTATGTGGATTCTGATTTGATTTTTTTTGAAATAAAATTCAAGAATAATAAAAATCGCACTATAAAAGAACGTATTATACAAAAAGAAGGCGAAACACTTATTACGGATAAAGCTGAAAGGTTTCTTCATTTAAAAACAAAATACTCTGCGAAAGAACTTTATCCGAAATTGTGGGCAAATTATTTCCGGATTACACTTGTAAATAAAACTGCTAATGAACGATTGACAATTGATACAAATGTTAATTTTAAAAATGATATAAAACAAAAATTTATTCCTGAAATCGCAATAGCTGAACTCAAGCAGGAAAAGCGAACACATACAGCGTTTCTGGAAGTGATGAGAAAACATAGAATAAAAGAAACAACCGTCAGCAAATATTGTTTTGGTGTCATATTTTTGTATGATAATATAAGAATGAATAATTTTAAACCGAATTTGTTAAACTTAAATAAAATCTGCCATGAAAAAGCTTAAAATATTTTTACCGCTATTTATTTTTTTAATTTTCAACGTATCTGGTTATGTTGCATTTTCAATTAATACTTCACGTGCTGACAGCACTTCCGGCACTATCCTTACTCAACAAACCGATGAAAATGTTGTAAAAGAAAAGAAAAAAGACAAGAACAAGGATAAGAACTATGTGAGAGAAGATGTTCAGATTAACGAAGCTTTTTTTATCAGTTTACTGATAGATTTGCTCACAGTTATAATAATAGTTGTATTCATATATTATCCGAATTACAGAAAACAAGAAGTATTCTTTACATATTTTCTTTTTAATATTGCCATATTTCTGCTTACATTTTTATTGAACAAAATTAAAATTTCAATTGGAGCGGCATTCGGATTATTTGCTGTGTTTTCCATGTTGCGTTATCGTACTGAAGGAATATCGATGAAAGACATGACTTATCTTTTCATTGTTATTGCAATTGGACTTGTGAGTGCAATTCAACTCGAATATTTTGAACTTGGAATTATTAACGCTGTATTTGTTGTTTCTGTTTTTACTTTGGATGGAAACATATTAATAAAAAGAGAATATTCTAAAATCATTCAATACGAAAACATTGAAATGATAAAACCCCAAAATCACCCGGAGTTGATTACAGATTTAAAAGTGCGTACAGGACTTGATATTCATCGTATTTCTATTGGTCGCATTGATTTTCTCCGCGATATGGCTATTATTGATGTTTATTATTATAGTAAAAAGAGAAATATATATGGCAACCCTAAAGTTGAAGTTGATTATTACGATAAGACGGTTGAATAATGATTTTTTTATTTAAACGTTTTCCACGCTTTAATAAGCTGCTTATTTTCCCTATCTGTTCCAACAGTTATTCTGAGGCAGTTTTTACACATTGTAACATTTGAACGGTTGCGGGTGATAATATTGTTTTTAATAAAATAATTATAAAGCATGTCGGCGCAAGTGGTTCTTACAAGAATAAAATTTGAATCAGAAGGATAAACTTTTAAAACACACGGTAATTCAGGTAAAACTTTCATCAATGTTGTTCTCTGTCTGAGAAGTTTTTTCACATAACTATTTTTTTGATTTTCATTTTTAAGAGCAGACAAAGCCACTTTCTGAGTCAGTTCGCTTATATTGTAAGGATATTTTATTTTATCGAAAATATTTATTATTTCTTTTTGAGCAAAAGCCATTCCGAGTCGTATTCCTGCGAGTCCCCACGCTTTTGAAAAGGTCTGAAGAATAATTAAATTAGGATAATCATTTAGTTTTTGCAATAATGTTTTGTCGAGTGCAAAATCAATATACGCTTCATCAAGAACAACAATGCCATCAAAATTTTTACATATTTTTATTATATCTTCCTTTCTGAAACAGTTGCCTGTCGGATTATTTGGAGAACATATAAAAATCAGTTTTGTTTTTCTTGTTACGGAACTTAATATATTTTCAACATCAATCTGAAAGCTTTCTTTTAATTTTACTTTTATTGTTTTTACATTATTCACATCTGCTGCAACCTGATACATTCCATAAGTCGGAGGGATGAGCAATATTTCATCTTCTGCCGGTTCGCAAAATGCACGAATGACAATATCAATTGCCTCATCACTGCCATTACCCAAAAAAATCTGTTCTGGCTTTACATTTTTTATTTTTGCAATTTTTTCTTTCAGCATTTTCTGATGAGGGTCGGGATACCTGTTTACTTTTTTTTCAATGCCAACAGAACCATAAGCATTTTCATTTGCATCAAGAAAAATATCGGCAGTGCCGGAAAATTCATCACGTGCTGATGAATATGGTTTCAACACTTTTATATTAGGGCGAATTATTTTATCGAGATTAAACATTCTTTAGTTTTTTTAAACGTATTGTTACAGCTTCTTTATGAGCTTTCAAACCTTCGGCTTCTGCCATAATTTCAATTGCATTGCCAATATTTTTCAATCCTGCCGGAGTTATTGACTGAAAAGTAATTTTTTTAATAAAGCTATCAAGATTAACTCCACCGAACGATTTGGCATAACCATTTGTTGGTAATACATGGTTTGTCCCCGATGCGTAATCACCGGCTGATTCGGGAGTATAATTTCCAAGAAAAACCGAACCTGCGTTAATTATTTTTTCTGCACTTTTTTCTGAATTGGCAACTGATAAAATCAAATGCTCGGGAGCATACTCGTTTGAGATTGCTATTGCTTCAGAAATATTTTTTACTAAAACTGCCGAACTATTTTCTAATGATTTTTTTGCAAGTTCCTTGCGTGGTAATTTTTCCTTGCATTCAGGCAAAAGAGAGAGCACTTTTTTTATAATATTTTCATCATCACTTATCAACAGCACTTGGCTGTCCGTGCCATGTTCTGCCTGTGAAAGCAAATCATAAACAATAAATTCAGGATTAGCTGATTTATCGGCAATAACAGCAACTTCCGACGGTCCTGCCGGCATATCTATTGCAACGCCATGGGCGTTTACAAGTTGCTTTGCAATTGTTACATATTGGTTTCCGGGACCGAATATTTTATTGACTTTCGGAATTGTTTCCGTTCCATAAGCCATTGCGGCAATTGCCTGTGCTCCTCCTGCTTTATATATTTTTTTAATTCCGATTTCCTTGCATGTGAAAAGTATTGCGGGATTTATGTTTCCGCTTTTATCGGGAGGCGTGCACAAAACTATTTCTTTGCAACCTGCAATTTTTGCAGGAATACCAAGCATGATAACAGTAGAAAAAAGAGGTGCCGAGCCGCCGGGAATATAAATGCCAACCTTTTCAATTGGTACGGGTTTTTGCCAGCAAGATATTCCTTTAGAAGTTTCGATTTTTTTATAAATTATTTTTTGCGATTCGTGAAATTTTGCTACGTTGCTTATTGCTGTTTTTATTGATTTTTTTAATAATGCAGAAATGTTTAATTCATCAGATTTGACTTTGGTTATATCGATAATTGCATTTTCAATAACTGTTTTATCGAACTGGAATGTGTACTTCCTTACTGCTTTATCACCATTGTTTTTAACATCACTAATAATTTTCAGTACGGTTGCCTCAATAGATTTATCGCAAAAATAAGGTCTTTGCAAGATTTTATTCAATATTTCTTTATTCGGATATTTATATATTTTCATTTGCAGTATGAATTTTTGCTTATTACATTTTCACTGCAAAAATAAAACTTTTATGCGGATAATTTAAAATAAAAAAAAGCTGTTGGTTTAAAAACAGCTTTTAAAATTTTCAGCTAAACTTTACTAAACTTTGAAAGTTTAGTAAAGTTGCTAATTATATGTTGGCAGGAACGAATAATTTTTTGAATAAAACAGCATTTGTTTTATGAAATCTTCGGGATAATCAACTTTCACATCAGTTATTTTACCTTTTGCGTCATAAACAGGCGTAAAATAAGGATTAACGAAGCCGCCATAAGGTGCCGCATTTAATTTCTTCCATCGGTTTATTACTTCCTGATGAATTTGTTGGTCTACTTTTACTGCATAAGTTTCAACAAGATTTTTTCCTGCTTCATAATCTCCTTCGGAAATAATACGTTGTATTTCGGCTAATAATTGTCCGAATAAGTTTTGTAATTTTTTATAATCATTGATAACAAAATAAGTTTTACCGTCTTTTACGATTTTTGAAATCACATTATCTTTCAATCCGTTTTCATAACACCATTTTGCTATTAACTGACGATTTCTGTAATGAGCATTTTGTATATTTTTTCCAAGTTCAATTCGTGTTAGTTGTGTCATTAAACCTCTCCGTATATAAAAATTATATTGTGCTTTTGCGCATTCTTCTGACTGGAGTATTCCCAATTCAATTAATTTGGGATCCATGAAGTAATATAAACCAAATAAGTCCGCTCTTGCTTCTTCCAATGAGGAAGAGTAATTTTTAAGCATATCGGGAGTTACTCCGGGTTTTACTTGTCCTGATGCATGTCCAAGACATTCATGCATATCGGTATGAATGTTAATGTTCATTGCATCATACTTTTTTGATAATTCAATTTCTTCGGGTGAATAACAAAATTCCTCAATCATACCATCAGTTGCTTGTGATTGATTATACGCATAAAGAATATTTCCCATAGTAACAGATTTTGAACCTTTAAGCTTTCTTATCCACAAAGAATTTGGTAAATTAATTCCGATAGGTGTATATGGATAACAATCTCCACCTAATGCAGTAACAGTTATTACTTTTGCAGAAACACCTTTAACATTTTTCTTTTTATAAGCAGGATTTGCAGGAGAATGGTCTTCGAACCACTGTGCATTTCTGCTAAATGTTTCAGCTCTTTTTGAAGCACTTATGTCCCGAAACGAAACAACTGATTCAAAACATGCTTTCATTGACATGGGGTCATTATATACCTCAATAAATCCGTTTATTACATCAACTGTTGATAACGTATCTTTTACCCACATTACGTTATACGCATCAAATATTTTCAAATCGCCCGTTTTGTAAAATTGAATGAGAACATCTAAAGTTGCTTTCTGGTCGGCATTTTCGGCAACCTCTGTTGCTTTTTCGAGCCAATAAATTATTTTTTCAATAGCCGAAGAATACATATCGCCCAATTTATAAACTCTTTCAACAACTCTTCCGTTTACTTTAATTAATTTTGAATTCAATCCGTAAGATATAGGATATGTTTCATCAGGATTGATGGTTGCTTTGTAATAATCTTCAACTTCTTTTTGAGTAATGTTTTCATAAAAATTAACCGACGAATTGCTTACCATGTCAAGTTGGGGGTCGCTGCAAACTTTTATTCTTGCTACTGAAGGATCTAAAATTATAGGAGTTAATTTAGCTATTAAATCATCAATTGTTTCATTTTGCTGAAGTGGAAACGTCACGCCTTCGGAGTTTTTTATTAATTCAACAAAATATTCTTTGGAAAATTCGGGCATAATTTTATATGAGTTTGCATGATGATGAATGCCATTTGAAAACTCTATTCTTTTAAAGTATGTAAGAAATTTGTTGAAATTGTCTGTGCTTCTGTCTCCTTTATATCCTTCGTAAATTGCCTCAAGTGTTTTTCTAATGCAGAGATTGTGCTTAAAATTCTGGTCCCATATAATATCTCTTCCGGCTAATGCTGCCTGGTTCAAATAATATACAAGCTCTTTTTGCTTCAAGGTTAAAAGCTCGAAATCGGGTACAGTATATCTCATAACTTTTAAATCGGCAAAATGGTCAACAGTAAAATAATTATAATTTGCTTCAGTACCACTTTGGTTATTTTTTTGTTCTTTTTGTGGGTCGCCCGTAAACCCGAATAAAGCAAATGAAGTTATAAGAACGATTAGAAAAGGATATATATGTTTTTTCATAATTTAATTAAATTAAAAAAATTTAGAAGTGCTTAAATAAATTTTTATTATTGTTAAATAAATAAAAGTGCAAAACTAATAAAAAAAATATAATTCATAATTTTATTTTATCTATTAGGTTTGTAAGTATTATAAATTATTCATATATAAATAATAGACAGAAAAATTATATTAATAGTTGCATGTTTTAATAAAAAAACGAGTATTGGTTTTATTTAATCTCTTTGTTTAATAATTATCAAGTTAATATATTCTACATTTAGTTTAAATTAACTCATATTAAATAAAAAATGCTTTAATATAAAGCATAATTTCTTTTGCATAAAGGTAAAAAAAATGGCACGTATTTTATTAATGCACGTTATTTATTTAATAAATTAATGATAAACTTTAACTTGACTAAATACAAATTCAGAATTTACTTTTATGTATACAAGAACTATACTTCAAGCGGCTAAAATTTAACTTTTGCTGAAATAAAATTGTTAAATTGCTCTTACTTCATCATTCTTACTTATGTTTTTAAAATTTATTGATATTACTTTATTTGTTTTGTTTCTATGAACAGCTCATATTAATTTCATAAGTGCAGTTCATTAATTTCGTTTAGTAAATCAATTAAGGGTTTTAGGTATATTACTTATTCTTGAAAAATTATTAATAAAATTTATTTTTTATAAAAAAAAATTAAATAAATTCGCAAGATAATTTTAAAATAAATAAAAACATTTTTACAATAAAAATACAAAATGGCAAAAGTAAAAGGTAAAATAGTAGTTGACGTTGAAATGTGCAAAGGATGCGAGCTTTGTATTAATACTTGCACTGACAAATGCATTGCGATGTCAAAAAAAGTGAACGCAAAAGGGTACAATTACGCCGAAGTCGTTAATGATATGTGTACCGGTTGCACAAATTGTGCAGTTGTTTGTCCCGATGGTGTTATCACTGTCTATAGAGTTAAATTACAATAGAAAAATAATTTAATAAAATGAAAGAATTAAGATTAATGAAAGGTAATGAAGCGATAGCAGAAGCTGCTATTCGCGCTGGAGCTGATGGTTATTTCGGATATCCTATTACACCGCAATCGGAAGTCATAGAATATCTAATGGCTCAAAAACCTCATGAAAGAACAGGCATGGTTGTTCTTCAGGCAGAGAGTGAAGTTGCTGCAATCAATATGGTTTACGGCGGAGCTTGTTGTGGTAAAAAAGTTATGACATCTTCGTCAAGCCCCGGCATCAGCTTAAAACAAGAGGGAATTTCGTATATAGCGGGAGCTGAACTTCCTTGTTTGGTTGTTAATGTTGTCAGAGGAGGACCTGGTTTGGGAACAATTCAACCCGCCCAATCTGATTACTTCCAGTCAACAAAAGGTGGCGGACACGGTGATTACCGGCTATTAGTATTAGCACCTGCTTCAGTTCAGGAAATGTTTGATTTTGTTAAAATAGGTTTTGACCTTGCTTTTAAATACAGAAATCCAACAATGATATTATCGGATGGTGCAATAGGACAAATGATGGAAAAGGTGGAACTCTCCGAACAAATTCCACGGCGCACAAATGAAGAAGTTGTAAAAACATGTCCTTGGGCTACAACCGGAAAAACTCCCAACAGGGAAAGAAACATAATAACTTCATTAGACCTTGACTCTGCAAATCAGGAAAAGAGGGTATTGCGGTTAAGAGATAAATATAAAAAGATGCAGGAAGATGAAGTGCGGTTTGAAAAAATAAAATGTGACGATGCTGAATATCTTCTAGTAGCTTATGGTTCCAGTGCAAGAATATGCCAGAAAACAATAGAAATAGCCAGAAAAAAAGGAATAAAAGTTGGCTTATTGCGTCCAATTACGCTTTTCCCCTTTCCATCAAAACAAATTAATGAAATGGCAAAACAGGTAAAAGGCATTCTTTCTGTTGAAATGAGCTTAGGACAAATGGTTGAAGACGTCAAACTTGCAGTTTGCGGAAAAGTTAAAGTTGAGCATTTCGGAAGATGCGGCGGAATTATTCCTGCACCCGAAGAAATTCTTGAAGCATTACAAAAACAAATTATAGGAGGATAAAAAAAATGGCAGAATTAGATATAGTTAAAGAAGAAAATTTAGTTTATAAAAAAACAAAGCTTCTTACAAAAAAACAATTAAGTTATTGCCCCGGATGCGGACATGGCGTAGTTCACCGAATGGTAATGGAAGTTGTTGATGAACTAGGAATACAATCCGAAACCATTGGAATAGCTCCCGTTGGATGTTCTGTATTGGCTTATGAATTTATGGATATTGACATGCAGCAAGCAGCGCACGGAAGAGCTCCTGCATTAGCTACTGCAATAAAAAGATTAATGCCCGAAAAATATGTTTTCACTTATCAGGGTGATGGCGATTTGGCGGCTATCGGAACTGCCGAAACAATTCATTCCTGCAATAGAGGAGAAAATTTTCTTATTATTTTTATTAACAATGGAATTTACGGAATGACAGGAGGGCAAATGGCTCCGACAACTTTACCGGGAATGAAAACATCAACAAGTCCTTACGGTAGAGATGTAAAATTAATGGGGAATCCTTTGAAAATTACTGAAATTGTTGCACAGCTGCCGGGAACATATTACGTTACAAGGCAATCAGTTCATACTCCTGCAAATGTAAGAAAAACAAAAAAAGCAATACTAAAATCATTTGAATATCAAAAACAACAAAAGGGAACTTGCCTTGTGGAAATTGTTTCAAATTGCAATTCGGGTTGGAAAATGACACCGCTTCAGTCAAACAAATGGCTTGAGGAAAATATGCTGCCATTTTATCCTCTCGGTGATTTAAAAGTTCCTAAAGAATAATTATTAAAAAATATTTTAAAATTATAAATAATAAATTTTCGGTAAAGCTATGACAGAAGAAATAATAATAGCCGGTTTTGGCGGACAAGGTGTGCTCTCAATGGGCAAAATACTTGCATATTCAGGTATAATGCAAAATAAGGAAGTTAGCTGGATGCCATCTTATGGTCCCGAAATGCGCGGTGGCACTGCTAATGTTACTGTTATCATAAGTGACGAAAAAATAAGCTCACCTATACTTAATTCTTATGATACTGCTATTATTCTTAATCAGCAGTCGATGGATAAATTTGAACAGAAAGTTAAACCGGGAGGATTTCTGGTATATGACGGTAACGGCATAACACGCCATCCCGAAAGAAAAGACATAAATATTTTTCGTATTGATGCATCCGATGAAGCAGCAAAACAAGGTCTTTCTAAAGTATTTAACATGATTGTTCTCGGCGGTTTCTTAAAAATAAAACCCGTAGTTTCAACAGAATTTATTCAGAAAGGACTTGAAAAATCGCTGCCTGCACGCCATCATAATTTAATTCCCGAAAATTTAAAAGCAGTGGAAATCGGAAAACAAATTGTGAAGCCAATCCATACTGTTAAATAGTTTAAGGTCTAAAGTTTAAAGTTCAAGCTCCGCGTCCCGATAGTTATCGGGATTTGTGTAAAACTCTGCGAGATTTTTTAAAATTTCAAATTTTATTTTTCTAAATATTTATTTTTTTTGTAATTTGCGGATAGAATGCTTTTTATAAGCAAAAAAAACGTATGGCTTTTTTGAATCAATTATTTTATAGAAATTCGGGTTGTAGGAATAATAAAATACAATTTGAGGCAATGCGAAACGCTAACAAGAAAATTATAAACATAAAATAAGCGGAGTAACCCGAAAATCCGTTAAAGAGTAGGGAATAAAAAAAAACAAAAAACAATGAAAAAAATCACAAAAATGGTGTTTATGGTATTTTTGCTGTTAACTTGCGGTTACGGCTATACCCAAATCAGTCCAAAATTTTATGGAAAACCGGAAGATTTTAAAGCAATGTCAAAAAGAACACTTGTTGTTGAATTGCTTGAAGAAGATAAAGATTATGTTGCAAAACTAAGTAAGAAAGAAAAGAACGCAAAAGAATTGCAAGAATATCAGGATTTTATTTCTGAATATAACAAAATGATTAAAGAAGTAGTACCAAAATATTGGAAGTACAATGCCGTAATTGAATATAAAACAGAATCGGAAGTCAGGAAGCTAAGAGATGCAAAAAATAACAAATATGTTGTATTAGCTTATTTTGAACTTGAGGATGGTGGTGCTAATGTTGTTACAAGATCTGGGTTAACAGTTCCTGCGTTGATGTATCAAAGGATGGAAGAGCCTCTTAGGAAAATTGATTATAAGATATACTTTCCATCATCTTTTGCACGTAAGAATTCTAAATACCTTGAAAGCGATTGCAAATTTGTTTTGATATGCATGCAAGAACATATTAAATGGATAATTAAGAATGATGATGTTTTGCATTTTGAAGATTATACCGAAAAAATTGCAGAACCAAATTGTGTAAAACTTAAGGATTATACTGTACTGATAGATAAAGAATATATAGATAAAAGTACAAACGAATCAGAAGCAAAAACAACTTACGGAAAGAAAATAGAATTTGTAACAGCAGAAAACCTTGACTTGAGTTATGTTAATGGAGAAAAAGGCAAGGCAGTTCTTTTTGCAATACCTTATGGCATAGCTAAAGGCGGTATAGGACCCATTTCCTCTGCAAAACTCATGTATTTAAAAGTTATTGTTTCTTGTGAAACTGGCGAAATACTATGGAAGTATAAACCTGGTATGGGAGGAAACATACTATCAAAACTTATTAAAGCTGAGTTTAAAAGAATGGCTGAATGTAAACTGTAGGTATTTTATATTACCTTTCCGAATTATTAAGACATTCGGAAAGGTTAAAAAAGAAAGCATTTAATTACCAGTTATAAACATCAAACTACAAGCAGATATAAATACTTTGCATAGCAGAATTTATTCTGTGAAATTGATTACTGACAAGACAGTTGAAGCGAGAAAAATAATAAAAGAATAAAGCCCAGCTCCCAACATGTGGTTGCTTCAACTACCGTGTTCGTACTGCTTGAAAGTTCAGAAATAATTTTGTTGCGTTAGCACCTTGAATCCACCTATTGAACATAGAATGCTTAAATTATTTAATATAATATTTTTCTAGATTTTTTGTTTTATAACTATTGTATTTGAATGTATGTCTTAGAAAAAATATTTTGAAATATTTATTGTTTTTTATTGCTGTATTTTTAAAATTCTCATTTGCAGGAGCTCAATCCAATTATTATTTTTCTAAAATATATGGAAGCGTATTAACTTATGACAGTGTTCCATTGAGCAATACCACTGTTTATAATATTTCGAGAGGTGAGAAAACCATCACCAATAATAAAGGACAGTTTTCGATTATGATGGGCAGAAATGATACTGTTTATTTTATTTATCCCGGATATATTTCAAAGAAAATGTATTTTGTTAAAGACATTACACATCAGGTTTATTCTATTTTGATAGTCCTCAACATTGACAGAAATCTTTTCATTAAAAATTATATATTATCTAAAAATCGTGATGATGATAAATATAATATTTTCAAAAAACCAAATAATGGAAGTAATCTATATGTATTACCAAGCATCATACTTAAAGAAGGAGGCAGCAATGCACCATATAAGCCATCAGCATTTGCCAATCCTATATCATATTTCTATGAACAATTCAATAAGCAAGCACGTCACCGAAAAAAACTTAAAAAAATACGTAACTATAGATTACAAAAAATGGCAGAAGATACCACAAAGGCATTAAAATAACTAAATCGCAAATATCTTTTTGTAACTGTATAAAGAAGGGAATATAAATTTAAAAACTTACTTTTTGCACAGCATAATTTTCAACAAAATCAATAAATTATTTTAAATCGCCCCCGCTTACATCAGATTCATGTTAGCTGTTGCTTTACCTTACATATTACATTTAATATTCAATATCCAAATCAAATTGCTTACGGAGGTTTTCGAGGTTAGGATTTTTTTTCTGCATTTCAACGAGTTTATCAGAATCGGTATATGGCTTTGATTCCGTTGTTGTTTTTTCAATAAATATTTCGAGTTGTATCTGATTATTGTCGAGTTCTTTTCTTATAAATTCGAGAAGTTCGGCTTTTCGTGTGTTGAGTTCGTTTTGCTGTGCTTTATTATCAATGGTTAATAAAACAACATTATTTTCTTTCAACAAAGGTTTTCGTTTTGTAAGAAGTGTAATAAAACTCAGATTATTTTTTGGAATAGTTTCGGAATATTTCAGCCACACTTTTTCAAGTTCGTCAGCAGTAAAATCTTTTGCAACTTTATTTTCAACATCTTTTACGACATCCTGTTTTTTCTCTTCTTCGAAAGAGTTTCCTATGTCTTTAATTTTTAATGATTGTGGAATTGCTTTTTCATCATTTGAATATTTCGGCGGTTCGGGAGTTTTGGGCTTTGCAACATTTACTGGCTTTGTAGGTTGTGAAATACTATGCGTTCTTGTATTTGTTTTCAATTCAGTTTTTTCCTGCTTTTCGGTATCTGAAGAATCATCAAAATTAATATCTGAATTTATTGTACACATTTGCATCAATGTAATTTCAAGCAACAGTTGTTTGCTCCTGCTCATATTATACTGAACATCGCATTTGCTCACGTAATTCAGAGCTTTCAGCAAAAATTCAGGATTACATTTTAGCGATTGTTCTTTATATTTTTCTTTAACCGATGGGCTTACTTCAAGCAAATTCAAAGTGGATTCACTTTTTGAAACCATAAGATTTCTAAAATGTTCACCGAGACCGGTAATAAAGTTATGTCCGTCAAAACCGTTGTAAAGTATTTCATTAAGAATGCTCACCGAGGAATGAATGTTGCCCGAAAAAACGGCATCAGTAATTTTGAAATAATATTCATAATCGAGCACATTCAGATTATTAATAGCGGTTTTGTATGTAATATTATTTCCCGAAAAACTCACCAACTGGTCGAATATTGAAAGTGCATCACGCAGAGAGCCGTCGGCATTGGTGGCAATAACGTGAAGTGCATCAGGTTCGGCAGCTACATTTTCTTTTTCTGCAATATATTTCAGATGATTTGCAATATCATCAACTGTAATTTTTTTAAAGTCGAATACCTGACAACGCGACAAAATTGTAGGAATAATTTTATGCTTTTCAGTTGTAGCAAGAATAAATTTTGCGTAAGAAGGCGGTTCTTCTAATGTTTTCAGAAATGCATTAAATGCCGATGACGACAACATGTGAACTTCATCAATAATATAAACGCTGTATTTTCCGGATTGCGGTGCAAAGCGGACTTTATCCACCAGACTTCTTATATCATCAACCGAATTATTTGAGGCAGCATCAAGTTCATGAATATTGAATGTCGCCGATTTGTTAAATGAAAGACAATTCTCGCATTTATCGCATGGTTCAATATCCTTTGTGATGTTATTACAATTTATTGTTTTTGCAAGAATTCTCGCACAAGTGGTTTTCCCAACACCTCTCGGTCCGCAGAAAAGATACGCCTGTGCAACATGATTGTTTTTAATAGCATTCTTTAGCGTATTTGTAATCACTGTTTGTCCAACAACCGTATCAAAAGTAACAGGTCTGTATTTTCGTGCCGATACAATAAAATTATCCATAATTTATTTTAGAAAACTTTCATTAAAGTTTATATAAGTTAGCATTAAAAATAATAATAAATTCCCAAAAGTATACGAATATTATTAACTTCTTCTGCATTTTTAATATCGTCCAAACTATTAGGTGTTCCATAAGCAGCAACTGTATATTCGATTTCGGAAGCAATTCTCACCTTGCCCGAATTAAAAATCACACGCGGTGAAATCCTGTATAGATAAGCAATATCTTTTCCTTTTGCATAATAATCACCCCTAATATTGTATATAGAACCAAGATTTTTCAGGTATCCGCCGAATATTCCGACTTGCAATTTTTTCCCGTTTGTAGCAACATCAACCCAACCCGATGCCACATTTATAGTTGTATAGGTTCTTTCATCTGTCAGCGAGTCAGCAATTTTTCTGACAGCATAACCGCCGAGCATTAACAAGTCAGACAAATTCTGCCCAATTACTCCTTGTAATTTAATAGTGAAATTTTTGAATTTCATTTTCGCAAATACGGAAGCAGCGAATGATTCAACTTGCTCATCAACTTTATAACCCAAACTTGACTTCACTCTTGGTCTAAGCATTTTGTAATCACCTGCAACACCGAAAATATTATCATTTTTTAAATACTTAATCTGAACATCGGTGTTAGGAATAACAGTATTTCTCATATATACCGAACTTGAGCCCGATGGACCTTCGCTTACATTGTCCCTTTGTGAAGAAGAAGCAACAACAAAATTAAAATTCTTAATTCTATGGTCTAATCTTATTTGTGGCTGACGCGCATATGGATGAAAAGGAGCACCTGTATTTAATGATTCCAATTCGGGCTGTACTTCGTAAATAACAAAAGGATGCCAATACTGTCCCATTAATAATTTTGTTTTTCCCCAGTCGAGCCGAACATAAGCATGACGAAGGCGGAAAGCATTATTTTCAATACTACTTGGACCTGTAAAATCAGCTTCGAATGCTGCCGATGATTTTGCTTTAAAAGCATCGGGTCCCCATACATCAACTCTGAATCGTGTCTTCATTGCCACCTGATTCAGGTTAGGCACTGCATTAAGGTCTTTTCCGTTTTTATCTTTATAAACACTATCGGGATAAAGTAAAAGCAGAGCATCGCGTGAGTTAACTGTTTGCCTTGAATCGAAATACGCCTGACCATTAACAAATCCCGAAAATTTTATTCCAAAATTTACCGAATCCTTTTGTGCGAATGTTATTGCTGTTACAAAAAAAATGACAAAAAGCAGTAAAAAATATTTTTTCACCATTGCGATATTATTTTTTTCAAAAGTAAAAATGATTTTAATAAAAAGCTAAAAATAATTTCAAAAAACAAAAATCATCAATAATTCAAGAAGAATATTGGAGAGAATAATAAAACCTAATCCTGTTATTGTATTTTTTTTGATTGATTTGTCACCGATAAAATAGGTATAAACAGCTTTAAGCAGGTTATTGCTTATAATTGCCTGAAATGTTGCATAAGCAATAATTTGTGTATCGACATTGAATTTTCCCTGGAAAAGATTTATTAAAAACGGGTCTATATCAGTAACACCGACAACAAAAGAAAGAATGTTCAATCCATTTATTCCGAATTCTTTTATAACAAAATATGTTATAAAACTAAACGCAACGAATAAAACCGTAAAAATGAAAGCTATTTTGAACTCCAAAGGATTTTTATCGCCATCGGAAATAACTTGATTGTCTTCATTGATGTTATTTTTCTTTCTGTAAATCAACCATGCCGAAAGCAGAGAAATAACAAGCATCACAAGAAAATAAGGAGTCAGTATAACTGCAAGCTGTTTATTAAAAATATAAACGAGTATTAATATTCGCAAGTATAACATAGCTGTAGAAAGTATAATTGCAGAAGAATATAAATTTCCGGATTTTTTTTCTTCCCTGCTTTTTCTTGCAAGAACAAAGGTTGTAGCTGTACTGCTATACATACCGCCAAGCAAACCCGAAATAATTATACCTGTATTCTTGAAAACAAATTTCTTTAAAATATAACTGAGATATGAAATGCTCGAAATAGCAACAACAGCAATCCAAACTTTGTATGGAGTAATATTTATGAATGAAAACAGAGGTTTGTCCGGAACAATAGGAAGAATAACTCCTGCAATTACAAGAAACTTTCCGAGTGTAATGAATTCATCTCTGTCAAATTTTCGGGAAATTAAGGTCAACGGTTCTTTTATTTCAGTAAGCACTAAAATTACAACAACTATAAGAATTGCAAACCATCGCGGTTGAGTAACAATTAAAGGTGCTAAACTATATGTTACAATTGCAATAATTATTGTTGTAAGTCCGTAGTCATTATAAACTTTTAATTTCTGATAGTAATACAACCCGAGGAATAAAGCGACAACAAAACCTCCGCCTATGTACAAAGCCAAACTATCGGGCTGTGCAATGTATAATATAAATCCAAGTATTCCGATGAATGTGAAAGTTCTGTCGGTTCCGAATAATCGTTTATCTTCGGGATTGTGTGAATGTATTCTTCGTTGAGCCAGACCTATTATCAGGGAAAAAAGGGCTACAAGAATGAAATCTACAAAACTTACGGGAATGTTATCAAATATTTCCAAGTCCTTGAATGTTTTATTAATGAATAACTATTGCTTTTTTAGTAAATGAATCATTATCTATTTCAAATCTGAAATAATAAGCCCCTTCCTCAAGTTTAGAACCATCATATTCAAGCTCATGTTTACCTTGAGACATTTGTTTTTCTAAAAGGGTTGTAATTTCTTTTCCGTAAATATCCAATAATTTAATTTTAACAAAACAAGATTTTGCAATTTGATATTTTATTGTTGTTGCACCATCAAATGGGTTCGGAAAATTTTGAAATAAAAAAGAATTATCATTTTCGGTGTCTTTTACCGAATTCTGTGGTGTATAACGTTCGGCTGCTCTCTGGGCAGTGGTCTGCAAATCATTCAGGTTTGTTCCCGCAAGCATCGCATAAGCAATTTTAATCGTATCTCCGGAAAGAATATTGTATGGACCCGAACTTAAAATATGAGAAACATCATTACCATTTGCTCCGCTTCCAGCATTAAAACGAGAATTTTTCATTGCTCCATATTTTTCGAAACTTGCAAAACCGTCATTTATCTGATAACTTCCATAATATCCATCATTATCAAAAGCATAATATTTCACGGGACCACTTGTAAGCATTTTTAAACCCGCCCAATATCCACCGTTTATGCAATAAACATAACCCATTTTGTTAATCTCATCATATGAAGCCCTGTTTTGACTTTCAGTACATAAATCATTAATAATGTCCCAGTCAGCAAATAATCCGGCATACAAGTCATTTAGCGGAGTTGTTCCTATATTTCGGATATAATATTCAAGAATAATATATTTTGAATCGGGAATATCAGACCACGCATAAGTTTTTTGAGTAACCATTATTTTAAGTTTATTAACACCGGACAGCGTATCATGATATTCTGTTACCACATCAAAATCTGATTTAACAGCAGGCGTAATTGTATGAGCAATTGTTGTTGTTGTAAAATCATTTTCGTAATTACTCATATTTGTACCATAAATGCAATCGGAAACACGGTTGTTGGAAACACCCACTACAAGACCTGCAATATTAAGTATCGACAAACTTCCGTTAAATGTAAAACCCAATCCGTAATTATGAGTATTGTCTGTATATCCAACTCTTCCTACACTGCTTACAGATGCTGTTATTTTGTTAATATTCACATCCACATAATCCTTATTGAATACAATAACAAAGCTATCTTTATGGCTATATATTCCATCGGAAAAAGTAATATAAAATTTCGCACTTAAATTATTTTGTACACTCGGTAGTATCCTCACAAGAAAAGGTGATGGTGACGAAGAATTACTTTTAGTTTGTCCCGTAGTAAAAGCTCCCAGAGATTTAGTTGCGGGACTTAAAATATTTACTAATAAAGATGTTGATGATAAAGTTATTGTAGATGCACTAATAGAAGCAAGATAATTTGTAATTGTGGTTATTATATGCAAAGTATCATTACCCACAAAAACATTATCATTATTATCGGTAATTATGTAATTTGTCATTGCAGCCGATTTGTGATTAGTTTCGGTCAAAGCCCTGTATAAATTAACTCTTCCTGTTCCGAGTTTGCCTTTGTATGGAAGGTTACCGGATAGAGTATCTATCGTATCGGCTGTTGCCTTTAGTAATTCCCCCACCTGTATTCCTGTATAGTTCGGGTATTTTGATTTTACAATTGCCGCACAACCCGCAATGCAAGGTGCTGCCATTGATGTTCCGTTCATAGTGGAATATGTACCGGGTGCCATAGTAGAATAAATTCCCGCACCGGGTGCGGAAATATCAACTTTATCATAATAACTTGAACTGAACGTAGGGGATGTAATCCATTTTGTATCAACAGAGTTTGTTGCAGCAACAGCTAAAGCATTGTCATAGACAGCAGGATACCAATATGTCGCACAATTGCCATCATTGCAGTTGCCGCATGAAGCAACTACGAGAGCATTCATGTTAATTACAGCATAATTTATTATATCCTGTTCATATTGGCTTATGTTGCCACCTTCTCTTCCCCAAGAACAATTAATAATACTGCAACCATGGTCGGCAGCATAAATGATACCTTCATAACAAGCAATCAAAGAAGAATTTTCATTAGCAACTTTTACAGGCAGGAATTTGCATTTGAATCCAACTCCTGCAACTCCTGTATAGTTATCGGCTGAAGCTGCTGCAATGCCGGAAACATGAACTCCATGATAACGATTGTCTCCACTTGCCGGAGCTTCGGGATTATTGTCGTTCATGGCAACATCCCAGCCCCTGAAATTATCAATGTATCCGTCATTGTCATTGTCTATTCCGTCAATTGTATCCTCATAATTATATTTTATATTGCTTATAAGGTCCGGGTGGTCAGTATCAACGCCGGTATCAATAATTCCAATTACTACATTTGTATCACCCTTACATATATCCCATCCCTCAAATGCATGAATATTATTTAAATGATACTGAGAAGCAATATAAGTGTCGTTTGGAGTGTATAGAAGCACTGGTATATAATGAAGTTCAACATACTCGAAAATTGATGTGGCATAAAGTTTATTTATTGCATCTTCAATAGGAATATCGGCATTATATGTAATTTCATACATCAATGATAAGTCAACATTTTGAAGTCCGATTTTGTTTTTCGTTTCAAGAGGTGGTTTTTTATTTGAAAATTTTTTAAAGAGTTTGTTAACTTGCAAATCTGAAAGTGCACTACTAAGTTCTTCATTTTTTATTCTGCTGTTTTCACAAACTCCCCTGAATTCAGGTTTTACTTTTACAATAATTGTTTTTGGAATATACTCACCGGTATTTATATCTACTGGCATTGTAAAATATTTTGCGTCCTGTTTCTTCAATAAAATTTGTGAAAATGAAACCAACGAAAATAAAATACTGAAAGAAGTAATAGCTGATATTATTTTATTTCTCATTTAAAAATAAAATTCGTTACTCAATATTATTACACACAAAGATAATAAAAAAAGTAAAAAAACCGAAAAATAATTTTATCTGACAAAAAGTAAATAAAACATAATACATAATAATAATCAAAAAGATGTAACTTTTGAATGCGGTTTTTAGTATAAATAAATAATAAATGTATTAAAACCTCATTTGTCATGAAAACAAATAATAAATTTTCAGGAATATTTGTGCCTGTTATAATTTTTATTTTTTTCCTTTTCAATAACTTAAGTGCACAAATAGCTGTTAAGGATTTCTTCAGAAATCCCGAAAGCACAAATTATCTTATTTCTCCTGACGGTAGTTTTATTTCATATCTTTCACCGTTTGAAAACAAGATGAATATTTTCGTTCTGGAACTTGCAACAAACAAAGTTACAAGGGTAACCAGTGAAAAAGAAACAAACATAAATACATATTACTGGGTAACCGACAAACGGCTGATATATTTGAAAGATAATAACAACGATGAAAATTATAAACTTTATGCAGTTGATTTTAACGGAAAAAAGTTAAAACCACTTATTGAAATCGAAAATGTAAAAACACAGATAATTACCCAGCTCGAAGGAAGTACAAACAATATTATTGTCGGACTGAACAAAAGAAATCCTCAGGTATTCGACCCTTATCGTCTAAACATTGAAACAGGTGAACTGACGATGCTTGGCGAAAATACAGGAAGCATTCAAAAATGGCTTCCTGACCATCAAGGTAATCTTAGAATAGCTGTATCAAGTGATGGAGTAAACACAAATATTTTATATCGCCCTACCGAAAGCGATGAGTTTAAAACAATTTACAAATGCAATTTTAAAGAACGCTTCAATCCAATGTTATTTACACTTGATGATAAAAATCTTATTGCCTCCACTAACATCGGAAGAGATAAAGTAGCGATAATTAAATTTGATGTGAGCACAGGAAAAGAAATTGAAATTGTTTACGAAAATACTGATTATGATATTGAAAGATTATTTTGGTCGCCTCTTAGAAAAGAACTTGATTTTGTAGAATATAGTTCTTCAAAAATCGAAAGATTTTTTTTTAATGAAGATATGAAAAAAATGATGGAAAGAATAGGGAATGAACTTAAAAATTACGAAATCCATATTGTTGATAACGACATTAAAGAAACCAAATTTGTAATATACGCATATAACGATAAAACATTAGGTGCATATTACTTATATGATAAAGTTAAAGATGCTCTATCGAAAATAGGAGATGTAAGTCCATGGTTAAAGGAAGAAGCTATGGCTGAAACAAAGCCTATAGAATTTAAGACAAGAGATGGTCTGACAATACAGGGTTATCTTACAATTCCAAAAGGGAAAGAACAAAAAGATTTACCAGTAGTTGTTGTTCCTCATGACAATCCATACTTATCAAGAGACAAATGGGGACTTAATCCAGAGGTGCAATTTCTTGCCAACAGAGGATATGCTGTTTTGCAAATGAATTATCGCGGCTCATGGGGATATGGTAAAAAATTCAGGGAAATGGGCTTCAAGCAATGGGGGAAAAATATGCAGAACGACATTATTGATGGCGTAAACTGGCTCATTGAACAAGGCATAGCCGATAAGAAGAGAATAGCAATATATGGATTCAATTACGGTGGATATACTGCCCTCGCTGGCTTAACCTTCACTCCCGATATATTCGCTTGCGGTATTGATTATGCAGGAATTCCAAACCTGTTCTCTTATATCCGTTCTTTTCCCTCATATCTGAAAGCACAATTAAAAATGTCTTATGAAACTATTTGCGACCCCAATAATGACACTATATACATGAAAGAAGCATCGCCTTTATTTTTTATCGACAAAATTTCCGCACCTTTATTAATTGCTCACGGAGCAAGAGACCAGAAAGTAAACAAAGGTGAAGTTGACCAGATTGTGGAAGCACTCAGAGCAAAAAATATAGATGTAGAATATCTGGTAAAAAACAATGAAGGGCATGGTTTCCTCAATGAAGAAAATAAATTTGCTTTATACGAAACAATAGATAAATTTCTTTATAAATACATAGGCGAAGGAAGACAGCAAAAATAAACAATTCTCTGCACTATGAAGAAAGCATTGCATATTTCATGCAGTGCTTTTTATTTATAGTATCTCTAAAAAAAATCCGCCTATCTTCGTTGGACTTCAAAATTTTCAGAGATGCCCTTTAGTGTAATTCTAAAAGTTTTTTCTTGAAAAATATTATTTATTCTTTTTCCCTTGGCGTTTTTCAAGAACTTTTATGATGTCATCAAAACTCAATCCTTTTGCTGAAAGCAGAACAAGAAAATGATAAATCAAGTCGGCAGATTCTTCTTTAAAAAGTTCATTATTTTTACCCATTGATTCAATAACAACTTCAACAGCTTCTTCGCCCACCTTCTGTGCAATTCTTTTTATTCCCTCATTGAAAAGCTTGCTTGTATATGAATTGTTTTGTGGATTTCTTTTTCTGTCAATTATTATTTGTTCAAGTGCATCAATAAAACATCCTGCGTTTTCTTCATTGAAGCAGGTTGCATTTCCTGTATGACAAACATTTCCTTTCGGTAAAGCTTTTATCAGCAAAGTATCATTATCGCAATCAATAATAATTTTTTTTACTTCAAGAAAATTTCCCGATGTCTCGCCTTTCATCCATAATCGTTTTTTTGTGCGACTGAAAAAAACCACTCTTTTTTCTTTTTTCGTTTTTCTCAATGCTTCTTCATTCATAAAGCCAAGCATCAAAACCTTGTTTGTATTGTAATCCTGAATTATTACAGGAACCAAACCATTGCACTTTGTGAAATCAATTTCTTTCATCTTACAGGAATATTTTTGTTTCTTAAATAATCTTTCAAATCTTTTATTAAAATTTCTTTAAAATGAAAAATGCTTGCAGCAAGTCCGGCATCGGCTTTTCCTTCAGTGAACACATCATAAAAATGTTCAACTGCTCCTGCTCCGCCCGAAGCAATAACAGGAATATTCAACATTTCGGAAATCGCTGAAGTTATATCAAGAGCGAAACCATTTTTTGTTCCATCATGAAGCATTGAAGTAAGTAATATTTCACCTGCCCCCCTATCTGCAACATCCTTTGCCCATAGCATGGTTTTTATTTCAGTTGCTTTTCTGCCGCCATGCGTATAAACAAACCACTCATCATTTATTTTATTTGTATCAATTGCCACAACAATACATTGATTTCCGAACTGCAATGAAAGTTCATCAATAAGTTTTGGATTTAAAACAGCAGCAGTATTCACGGAAATTTTATCGGCACCTGCATTCAATAATATTTTCACATCTTCTACCGAACTTATTCCACCTCCAACAGTAAACGGAATATTAATTTCTCCGGCAATACGCTTCACAAGTGCTGCAAATGTTTTACGGTTTTCAACGGTTGCTGTAATATCAAGAAAAACCAATTCATCCGCTCCCTGCTCGGCATAATATTTTCCCAATTCCACCGGGTCGCCCGCTATACGAAGATTTTCAAAATTTATTCCTTTTACAGTTTTTCCGTCCTTAATATCCAAACACGGTATTATTCGTTTCGACAACATTTTTTATTGCAATAAGTTTTTATTGCAAAATTAATATTTTTTGGCATTTATCAGCCATTGTTTCTTTTTCACTATTAAAAAAAAAGAATGACAGAATATATCCTGCCATTCACATTGAAAAAATACATTTATTCCTTTGCTTCAATTACCTTTGAACAATAATCTTTTTTGTGTACTTTCCGCCATCACTTTCTACAATTAAGAAGTACATTCCATTTTGAATACTACCAAGATTTATAATATCACTTTGATTTTTGTTATAATTAATTCTTTTTATATATAATGCAATAAAACAATTAAATTTTTCAAAAACTTTGAATATTAAAAAGAAATGTATATATTTGCACCCCTTTAAATATAATAATATTGAAATATGCATTTAACAACAGAAGAAAAAAAGAAAATTTACACAGAATACGGTAAATCGGAATATGATACCGGTTCATCAGAAGGACAAGTTGCTTTATTTACTGAAAGAATAAACTTTCTGACTCAGCATTTAAAAATCAACGCAAAAGACAACGTAACTCAAAGAGCATTATTAAAGCTTGTAGGTAAAAGAAGAAGTTTACTTGACTACCTTAAAAGAAAAGACATTAAACGCTACAGAGAAATCATTAAAAAACTTAACTTAAGAAAATAACAAACAAGAAAAATATTAATATCAAATTCTCAGGTATTATCTTAATCCCTCTTGTCTTAGTGTTTTCAAATTATACACTATATTTATGACCAAACAACACATTATTAAATCCTTTGATTTAGGGGATGGAAGAACTATCTCAATTGAAACCGGAAAACTTGCAAAGCAGGCTGATGGTGCAGTAGTAATAAAATGCGGAGATACAATGTTGCTGGCAACAGTAGTATCAGCGCAGGAAGGCAAACCAAATGCCGACTTCATGCCTCTGACAGTTGAATACCAAGAGAAGTATGCTTCATCGGGCAGGTTTCCCGGTGGTTTTTTTAAAAGAGAAGCACGACTTTCAGAATATGAAATACTCATAAGTCGCCTTGTTGACAGAGCTCTTCGTCCACTTTTTCCCGATGATTATCATGCCGAAACACAAGTATTGATTTCATTGATTTCTGCCGATAAAAATATCATGCCCGATGCTTTGGCTTGTCTTGCTGCGTCTTCAGCAATTGCAGTATCTGATATTCCTTTCAATGGTCCTATTTCAGAAGTAAGAGTATGCCGGATTGAAGGCAAATTTGTTGTAAATCCGAATGTATCTGAAATACCCGCGAACGATATAGATATTATAGTAGCTGCAACCATTGATAATATTGTTATGGTTGAAGGTGAACTAAAGGAAGTTCCCGAAAAGGATTTACTTGAAGCTATAAAATTCGCTCATGAAGCAATAAAGATTCAGTGCAAGGCACAACTTGAACTTGCAGGAGAAGTAAATAAAGCAAAAGTCCAAAGAGAATATTGCCACGAAGAAAATGACGATGAACTCAAAAAAAGAATTCATGCTGAACTATATGATAAAGCATATAAAATCGCTAAATCAGGGAATCCATCCAAACATGAGAGAAAAGAAGCATTAAACACAATACTTGACGAATTTATAAATTCTATTCCCGAAGAAGAAAGAGAAGAAAAAGAGCCAATGGTGAAAAGATATTATCACGAGGTGGAACGGCAAGCAGTTAGGGAAATGATGCTCAAAGAAAAGAAACGGCTTGACGGAAGAAAAATGGATGAAATCCGCGATATATGGTGCGAAGCTGATTACCTGCCTGCTGCACACGGTTCGGCTATATTCACCAGAGGTGAAACACAATCGCTGACTACCGTAACATTAGGAACCAAACTTGATGAACAAATAATTGACGGAGCTTTTATTGAAGGAAAATCAACCTTTATTTTACATTATAATTTTCCTCCATTTTCAACCGGCGAAATTAAACCAAGCAGAGGAACAAGCCGCAGAGAAATAGGACATGGAAATCTTGCACACAGAGCATTAAAAAATATGCTCCCTTCTGCTGAAATAAATCCGTATACTGTAAGAGTCGTTTCCGACATTCTTGAGTCCAACGGCTCATCATCAATGGCAACAGTTTGCGCAGGCACAATAGCATTAATGGATGCAGGCGTAAAAATTAAAAAGCCCGTTTCAGGAATAGCAATGGGTTTAATATCCGGAGATAAAGGCAATT
>JBAZBZ010000017.1 GCA_041671145.1 Bacteroidales bacterium
TTTTAAATTTCTCATTAATTGATAAAATCCCCATACAGCAATTGTTTGACGACTATTATCTACAAGATTTCAAAGAACTTAATTGTAATCAATTGAAATTTAATTTATAATGTTAGGATGTTAGTGAGAATACTTATATCCTGAACTTTTCATATGTCAATGTATATTCGCGACCAGCTGGTGTTTCGGCTGTGCGAGGGAGCAACTAAAAAAGTTAAATAAACAGAACAGCAAATTAACAGCAGAAATATTAATTACTTACAAAATTTAAACAGATAAAAAGAAGTATAAAAATTGTTTTAAAAAATAATAACTAACTGATTTTTTAATGAAAGATTTTTTAATCCGAATTTATAAAATATCAAATTCCATGGGGTTTGATGTTTTATTATTCTTTGGATTTCTCAGACAATTGCCCACTTTTATCAGCGAATATTTTAAACTAAGAAAACAACTGAAAAACAATAATGATTTTAAATTGTTTATTAATCCTCTTCTTTCCGATAAAAATAAACAAAATGGCACACCTTATGGTCATTATTTTCATCAGGATTTTTTAATTGCCCGTAAGATATTTGAAAATAAACCCCAAAAACATCTTGATATTGGCTCAAGGGTTGATGGCTTTGTTGCCCATGTTGCAGTTTTCAGAGAAATAGAATGTTTTGATATAAGACCTCAAAGCAATAAAATGAAAAATGTAATATTTAAAGAAGCAGATTTAATGCAATTACCCGATGAATTGCTCAATTATTGCGACTCTGTTTCTTCATTACATGCAATTGAGCATTTTGGTTTGGGCAGATACAATGACAATATTGATGCTTTTGGTCATTTAAAAGCATTTGAAAATATTTATAACATATTAAAGGCACATGGAAAATTTTATTATTCATGTCCAATGGGCGTGCAAAGAATAGAATTTAATTCTCACCGTGTCTTTTCTTTGAATTATTTATTAAATATATTTAAAGAAAAATTCAACATCATCAGTTTTAATTATGTTGATGACAGAGGAAATTTAATCGAAAACCCTGAACTAACAATCGAAAGCGTTAAAAATAGTTTTAACTGCAAATACGGATGTGCAATTTTTGAGATGGATAAAATTTCTTTATTATAAAAATATCGATTAGCGTGCATTGTGAGAACTGTCTCAAAAGGTGAAAATATTTATTTTACCGCAGAACAGTTACCTTCCTGTATTTTAAACTTCAAACTTTTTTCCAATAATCAATAGTACAATTTATTATCATTTATTATGTTGAATATGTATTTTAATAATACAAAATAATAAAAAATATATGTTAAAAACTTGCATATAAGAATATAAAATTGTATACTTGCATAGTGTTAAATAATATATGACATTAATAAATATTGTTAAAAAAAGCACAAAAAAATTTGCTTTTAGTATTAAATAATATTATATTTGTGTATTAATTTATATGATTGGTCGAAACAAAAAAACAAATAATTTAAAGTAAAAATCCATAAAATAAATAAACTTGAATAAATTATTAGCAAATAGCGTTAAACTGGTTGCCCTGCTTATACTATGGGTAACATTATCATTTAATGCTTTTGCAACTGTTACAACAACAGGTAGCGGAAATTGGAGTTCCACAACTCCTAATGCTCCATGGCCGGGAGGAACAATTCCTTCAACCAGCGATGACATTATTATAGGCGCTGGATTTACCTTAACTGTTGACGGCAACAGAACCTGTAATTCCATTTCTTTTAGTAGTACTTCAGGTACACTCGCCGTAAATGCAAGTGTAGTTCTTACAGTTACCACTTCAATTACTTTGAACAGTTCAACTTCAGCAAACAGAGCATGTACAATAAGTGGTTTGGGAACAATAAATTGTGCTTTGGTTAATGTTGGCAGTACAGTTAGTCCTTCCGGTTCAAGCCGCACTACGCGAATGACTTCAACTCTCACTGCATTTAATGTTTCAGGTAATTTTACAATATATAGCAGCAGGGCAAGCGGTAAAAACAATGACGGTACATTTTACTTTAGTACAGGTACACTTGATATTGATGGCACTTTAACTACTTCAAGTTCAGGAGGTGGCACATGTGCATTTGATATGAACACAGGCAGTAAAAACGGAACTCTCAATCTTGGGGGAGCCGCACCATTTAGTTTCGGTACCGGAACAAACACTATAACATTAAATTCAACTTCAACTACCGTTGATTATAATCGTAGCGGCGATCAGACAATATACGGAACATCTTATTATAATTTAAAAACTTCTGGTTCGAATACAAAATCAACTGATGCTGCCACTACGGTTAACGGCACTTTGGATGTAATTGCAGGAACACTTCAACTTGGTGGAAATAACATCACGGTAACCGGAGCTACTACAATTCTTGGAACACTCGCCGATAACAGTACCAGTGGTACAAATACATTTAATGGTACTGTTTCTGTTACAGGTTCTATTTCTTATACGGCTGCTGAAACATTTACAATAAATAACAATCTGACGTTAAATTCCGGCTCCAGCATAAGCGGCTCTGCAACCGGCATAGTTTCTGCAACCGGTACATTATCTGTTAATTCAGGTACATCTGCTATAGGACAATGCCAAATCAGCATAGGCGGAACTTCAACTATTACAGGAACATTGGAAATAACAAATTCTATTGGAACAAAAACATTTACAGGAAATATTACTGTTAACGGAACATGGAATAATTCGGGAAATTCGGCAATAACAATGGCAGGAAATCTTACGGTTAATACAGGAGCAACATTTACTGCCGGCACAGGCATTTATACACTAAGCGGAGCTTCTAAGGAAATTAACGGAACAATATCATCTCTTTCAATTCCTTCATTGACAGTAAGTGGAAGCTGTACCAATAAAATATCTTCACTTACAGTTGCTACTGCATTATCAGTAGCCGGAACACTTACAAACAACTATACTCTAACAGTAAGCGGAACATTAGGCGGCTGGGGTAGTTTAACACAAGGTATAAGCGGAGCATATTTATATATAGCATCTTCAACAGCCGATGTAACACTAACTGCTTCAGTAAGCACAAATACAGTTGAATATAACGGAGGTGCCCAAACCATAAAAAACACCACTTACGATATTTTAAAAATCAGTGGCAGCGGAGGAACAAAATCCCCCGGTAACGCCATCACAGTTAGTAACAATCTATATATTGATGCAACCGGAACAATTGACTTAAACACTGAAAACGCAACAATAAACGGAACTACTTCTGTTTATGGAACCCTTAAGGACGGAAGCACAACAGGAACAGACCTATTCGTTGGAAAAGTAACAATATATTCAGGAGGAGTATGGAATTTTACAGTTGCCGAATCAGCAGCATTCCGTGGAGGATTGGAACATAATGGAGCTACATTTACTTCGAATACGGGAACTTATAATTTTAATACAAACAGCCAAAGCATTTCCGGTTCAAGTGCAATTACTTTTGACGGACCTGTTACTGTTACCGGTGCAATCACTGTTACAAATTCCAATACTAATGCAGTAACCGGTGTAACATTTAACAATACACTTAACGGGTCAGCAGCGGGTTCTACATTCGACAACAGAGGAATCATGCATTACACATCAAGCGGAAGTACCAACAGACCCATGACCAATGGTGTTTTAGCTGCCGATAATTCTTCAAGCACTGTTTATTACGACAGAGCCGACGACCAAACAATAAAAGTACCATCAACTACATATTATAATCTGATAATTTCCGGTTCAGGCACAAAAACACCTGCTGCTGCAATATCAGTAAACGGAGATTTAACTTTATCAGGCAGCTCTACATTTGCCGACGGAGGATTTCAAATTACAGGGCAAATGGGAAAAACATTTTTTATAAACTCCGGAGCCACTTATACAACAACACGAACAGCAAGCCCATGGTTTCCTACAAACATGGGAACTACATTTGATAATAACAGCACTATAAACATTAGCGGAAATGGTACTTTTATTTTATCAGGATTGCCTGATTGTGGAAATATTAGCTTTGGTGGAACTGTAGGAACAAAAACATTAGCTAACTCATTTACGGCAAACGGCAATTTAACAATAAATAATAACACTACTCTTGCAGGTGGCAGCAACATTATAACTGTAAAAGGAAATGTTATCAATAATTTTACATACACCAGTTCAGGAAGCGGTAAAATATACTTGAATGGAGGAACAGCATTACATCAGATTTCGGGAGGCACATTTGGAGGATTAGAGTTGGATGATTCAAATGGTGCACAATTGCAAACAAGTGCTACAATAAATAATCTTTTATCAGCAACAACCGGAGATTTTGATATAAATAGTAAATCAGTTTCATTAGGTTCAGGAATAAGTATAATCAGGGAGAATGGAAATTTTATAAATGGCACATTCACTTTTTCAACCAATACAGATGTATCATATAACCCTACATCATCAATTTCGGTTGGAGCAGAACTTCCAAGCGATGCAACCAATTTAAGAAATCTTACATTAAACGGAAGCGGACTGGATTTGAGTTTGAGTAACAGCATTACCGTCAACGGAACTTTAACAATGACTTCCGGAACCCTTAATCTGAACGGAAAAAACATAACTCTTTGCTCAACGTGTAATATTTCAGGCGAAACCAGCACCAACAGAATATATGGCTCATCTGGATATATCGAAGTTTCAGGAGTTACCATTGACCATGCTTCCTTAAATCCCGGAAATCTTGGTGCTACTCTTGATGCTGCAAATGTAAATCTTGGTTCAGTAACCGTTAGAAGAGGACATGAGGTTCAAGTAGGACAGGGCAATAATAGCATACTTAGATATTATGATATAACTCCTTCAACTACGGGGCTGAACTTAACTTCATTAAAACTTGAATATTTTGGCGGTGAATTAAATAGTATTAACGAAAACAGCTTAACGTCTTTTTTTTCCACAAATACCGGTTCTACATGGAGAGAAGTAGCACCATCGGAAGTAGCAAATAGTTATGTTTTATTATCGCCGGTTAATTCATTCCAGAGAACAAGATGGGTACTTGGCGATGGCGGCTCGCCACTGCCGGTAGAATTGCTTTCATTTCAGGGGATATATGAAAATAATAAGGTGAACTTATACTGGGCAACAGCATCAGAAATAAATAACGATTATTTCATAGTTGAAAGTTCAACCGATGCAAAGAGTTTTAAAACTCTAACAGTAGTTAAAGGACATGGTAATTTTAACGGAACCCTTAAATATACTGCAGCAGATTCTCAACCTCCACTTGGAGTAGCATATTATCGCTTAAAGCAAACCGATTTTGACGGCAAATTCAAATACAGTGATGTTATAGAAATAAGAACAGATGAAAATACAAATAAATTAACTTCCGAACAACCATATTTTAATGGAAACGAAATTGATGTAAATGTTAAAAATATATCAACCCCGGAATTAAAAGTTGAAATTTATACAATAAATGGAAGCTTGGTTTATCGCAACGTTTACACAACACTAAAAGATGATACAAGAATAAAAATTAGCTCAAGTTATTTTTCCAAAGGTGCTGTTTACTTCATACGAATCAGCGATGACAGGCAAAGTATTGTGAAGAAGTTTGTTTATTAAGAAAAACCAATAGTCATTAGTATTATTTTGTTATTCTGCAATCGTTTTGTTAATCTTTGTGTTGCACAAAAAAACTTTTTAAAAAATTATAAGATAGTATTTTTTTTCTTACGACTTACGACTAAATACTTACGACTTTAATTTTATGACTTTTCGGAGTGAACTCAACTTTAAACCTTAAGCTTCAAACTTTTTTCCAATAATCAATAGTACAATTTATTATAATTTATTATGTTGAATATGTATTTTAATAATACAAAATAATAAAAAATTTATGTTAAAAACTTGTATATAAAAATATAAAATTGTATATTTGCATAGTATTAAATAATATATGGCGTTAGTAAATATTGTTAAAAAAAGCATAAAAAAATTTGCTTTTAGTATTAAATAATATTATATTTGTGTATTAACTTATATAATTGGTCGAAACAAAAAAACAAATAATTTAAAATAAAAATCCACAAAATAAATAAACTTGAATAAATTATTAGCAAATAGCGTTAAACTAGTTGCCCTGCTTGTGCTTTGGGTGGTTTTGTCATTTAATGCTTTTGCACAAACCACAGGCGATTATCGTTCTGCCGCAACAGGCAACTGGTCGGATGCAGCAAACTGGGATAGATACAATGGCTCAGGTTGGATAAACAATCCTGCAGAAGGATATCCCGGTCAAGCAGCTTCAACAAATGCAGTTGACATACAGCACAACATGACATTAGAGGTTTCTCCCGCAAATGCTTTAGCGAGTTTAACAATTTCTCAGCCGTCAATATCTCTTACTATAGGAAGCAGCGTTACAGCCCGTACTCTCACAGTAACAGGGAATATTGTCATTTCGGGAAATAATTCATATATCGCAGTGGGTGCTTTTGCGGCAACCCATACATTAAATGTAGGTGGAATAATTGATTTGTCTGGTAGCAGTACATATATTGATCTTTACACTGCTGCCGGACAGGTTTGTAATCTTGTGTTTAATGTAAATACAGCACACTCTATCGGCGGAGCAGGTGCAACAACCTGCCAGTTTAACAATATTACAATTAATGCAAACTGCAATACGCTGACTGCCGGCATTGCTCTTGACCTGCAAGGAACAATGATAATTAATACAGGTTCAACTTTTGATGCTGCATCATACACTCACACAATTTATAGCACATGGACAAACAGCGGAACATTTACATGCAGCACAAGTACTATTGAATTTGATGGAGCAGCGCAAACTATAACTCCCGGTGGTTCTGCATTTAATAATGTTAATTTTAAAACATCGGGAGTTAAAACACTTGCAGGAACGCTCACAATAAATGGTAACTGCGCATTATCAGGTACGGCAAACCTTACCGATGCCGGATACCAGATAACAGGAAATGCTTCCGGGACTTTTGATTTAGGTGCAGGCACATTTTTAACATTAGGAAATGCTGCCACGGCAACTTCTTTTCCTACTAACTTTGTTACTGTTAATCTTAATGCAACAAGTACCGTAACATATAATTCAAGTTTAGCCCAAACGATTTCTGATGTTGCAAGCTATGGAAACCTCACGCTGACTACTACTCTGGCAGTTATTAAAACAGCAGCTAATAACCTTACCGTTAACGGAACATTAACAATTGGTGCAAATAATACCTTAGCTGATGGAGGTTACGCTATCAATTGCATGGGAGCTGCAATTACAGTTGCAGGAACACATACAGGGATAGGAAAAATCCAACTTACAGGTGCAGTTGCTACACAAAGCATAAGTGGTGCAGGTTCTCTGAACAATATAGAATTTGCAAAAAGCAGCGGAACCGCAAGAATAACATCTGCTTTTACAATAAACGGAGACATTACGGTTACTTCCGCTACATTTACTTTAAACGGCTATACACTTACAACAAGCGGCGATATTGATGTTGTCAGCGGAGCAACTTTTACAGTTAACAGCAGCGCTATTTTAAAAGTAGCAAATGGAAAAACCATTACAAATGAAGGAACATGCTCTTTTTCCGGAGCCGCTGCCACTCCAGCTACTATTACCAGAAACAGCTCTGGTAGTTTTTATTTTGTGCAAAGTGCCGCCACTGCAAATTTAACTGCAAGATATTATACTTTTGAATATTGTAATCTTACTATAAGCGATGGAACTATTTCTGTTTCACCAAACAATCTTGGTAATGGAACCTTTTCTAATGGTACAGGCAATGAATATATTAATTTTGACGGATATGCTTCAAGTGTAAGTCCTTCTTTTATTACTTTTAATAATGGCCCAGCTTATAATATCCGCAAAACATCAGGTGCCGGAGTAATTACAATATCTGGTGCCGCAGGCGACTTATCGGGTGAAGATTATGACGAGGATAATGCAGACCCGGGAACATTAATAATATGGTCATCAGGCAACACTTTCTATTCACAAGGAACAGATAATTTCAGCACTCTTACGAACTGGGATACGAATCCTGCCGGCGGCGGAACCGACCCTGTTGCTGCTAACTTAACAAGCGGGTTGTGTACTTTTATAGTTCAGGACGGACATACTGTTACAGTTAATCAAAATATTGATGTTTATGATTTAACTGTAGGCGAAGGAACTTCAGGGACTCTCACTATCGGCAATAGTACTACAGCAAGAACCGTAACAGTACGTGATAGTTTAACTATAGCAAGTGGCGGAACCTTAGATGTTGGTGCATACGCTGCCACACATCTTGTATATCTTTATGGCGACCTGACAATAAATGGCACATTTGATGTAGTAGGCGCCGTTTCAACCTATATTGCCAATGTTTATTTTTATAATGTCAGCAATCAGGCAATTGGCGGAACTCCAACATCTGTTCAGTTTAATACTATTACTTTCGGAGCGTCAACATCTGTAACAACTAATTATGCTCTTGACATAGAAGGAAGTGTTGTTTTCGGCGCTTCTACAGAATTTAATTCCGGAAATTACACCCATACCGTTTATGGAAACTGGACAGGCAACGCAACAGGTACGCATACTTCCACAGGAACAATAAAATTTGACGGAGCAGCACAAACAATTGCAGGAGCTACTGCATTTTATAATATAGAGCTTGCAGGTACAGGCACAAAAACTATTAACACCGGTGCCATAACTGTTGGCGGTGATTTTATAATATCGGCTGCATCTCTCACTGTTACATCAAATCAAATTATTACTATTACCGGAAAATATTCGGTAACCGGAGCAACAGCAACCATTACACCATCGGCTGCAATAAACATAACAGGAAATCTTGAAGTAAGCGGAACGCCGACAATATGGGGCGGTGCTGCAAATACAACTACTGTAACAGGAAATTTAATAGTATCAAATAACTCTACTTTAACAATAGGAAGTACGACTGCAGTTAAAACTATAAATGTTACAGGCAATGTGCAGGTTGATTTAGGAAGCACTTTAAATGTAGGTGCTTTTGCCGCTGTTCATGTATTAACAATAAGCGGCAGCTTAACAGTAAATGGCACATTGGATTTTTATACAGCATCAGGACAGGTTTGTAATCTTGCTTTCAGCACTGATGTTGCGCATGCAATTAACGGAAACCCAGAGGCAATACAGCTTAACCGACTTACATTTAATGCATCGAGCAATACAACAACTACCAGTTATGCTCTCGATATTGAGGAAAATGTTGTTTTCGGTGCCTCTTCCGAATTTAATTCCGGTAACTACACTCATACAGTTTATGGAAACTGGACAGGTAATGCTACCGGAACCCATACATCAACCGGTAAAATATTATTTGATGGAGCAGCTCAGACAATTGCAGGTGCTACTTCATTCTACAATATAGAACTTGCAGGAACAGGAACAAAAACAATCAACACAGGAGCTATAACTGTCGGCGGTGATTTTATTATATCTGCATCATCACTTACAGTAACATCCAATCAAACTATTACTATTTCCGGAAAATATTCGGTTACCGGAAACTCTGCAACAATAACGCCTTCGGGAGCAATTACTGTTACAGGCGATTTTGAAATAAGCGGAAATACCACCGCACTTTCTCCTACAGCTGCATTAAATATTACAGGAAATCTCGAAATAAGCGGAACACCAACAACTTTGGGCGGTACCGCAAATACAACTACTATAACAGGAAATTTAGTTGTATCAAATAACTCTATTTTTACAATAGGCGGGCAGGCGGCAGTTAAAACTATAGCTGTTACCGGCGACGTGCAGGTTGATTTTGGAAGCACAATTACTGTGGGAGAATTTGCTACCACGCATTTGTTAACCATTTCAGGAAACCTGATTGTAAACGGTGTTTTCGATATGGTTGGTTCGGTAGCAACTTATATATGTAATGTTACTTTCAGCAGTGCAAACGATAAAAGCATTTCCGGTACAGGAGCTACCTGCAACTTTAATGCAATTACTATAAACAAAGGAACTACTATTGCTACTATTCTTGATGTACAAAGAGTTATAACAATGACTGCCAGAACTCTTGCAGGAGGTAATCTAACTCTTACTAATGGTACTTTCAAATTATCCAGTGCTTCAACTCTTGTGCCTTATTACGGTGCAGCTACTATTTGTGCCGCTACTGCAAGGTTATGGCTTAACAACGCAAGTGCAAATATCTCTTGTGCAGGTGCAGGCACATCTACAACGCCAGGCATACCCACTGTTACAGGCACATTGCAGGTTACTGCCGGAACTTTTGAATACGGAAGCGGTAACGATAAAATGGCGTTAACTGCAGCAACAGCGGCTTTGATTATTGATGGTGCAAGTGGTACTGTAAAACTTTATGGTGGATTGGACAATAATGGTACGGGTGCCCTTACTATCAGCAACGGAAATTTAATAATAGATTGCCAGAGAACAGATGCGGGAGGCGATAATTATACTACGGCAGGACATTTAATTGACATAAGGGGTGTAGTTAATTTTACAGGCGGAAAAATGACTATCGTTGACCCTTCTGCAAATGTAACTTCCGATAATAATGCAACACTGTTATTATGGACTCTTGATGCCAGTGATAATTTCACAGGCAGTACAATACAATTCGGCGATGGTGCCAGCACTTCAAGCGGCGGCAGTGTTGACGGTTTTGATTTCAGAACTAATAATACAGGAACTTATTATCTTGGCAACATTATCATTGATAACCCTTCAGGTACTGACAGGCATGTATTGATGTATGCCGGCAACAATTACATCGGAGGTAATGTAACCATTACAAGCGGTGAATACAGGTTTAATGGAATTTCAATGTATCTGAGAGGAAACTTGGTAAACAATGGAACTGTTAATACAACTACTGCCAGTTCAGCACTTATTATGAACGGTACTTCGCAACAAACAATTTCAGGCAGCGGAATTTTCACAACAGGAACTGCTGGCAGGATTTTGAATTTTACAGTTGATAATTCTTCCGGCTCAACTCCAGCAATTGATTTGCAATGCCCACTTACTATACAAACAGCGTATACATTGACAACTGGTTCTTTGAATACAAGCGGTTCGGGAGTATTAACACTTGGAATCGGCGCAGCAAGCACATTAACAATTACAAGAACAAATGGTTCGCTTCTTGCAACTCCTACATGGAGCTTGAGCAGCGTTACCTGCAATGTTACATACAATTCTCCGACATCAGGCAACATTACCACAGGCAATGAATTACCCCCGACAGCAAACGGCAATATATCAACGCTTCTTATTAATAATACGGTTGGTAATGTATTGCTGAATAACATTAATATTACTGTTGCTACTGCTTTAACATTGACTGCCGGTATTTTTAATTTACAGAATGGTACTTTAAATTATTCGGGAGGAAATACAATTACACGCACAAGCGGAACTCTTTTCACAGGAACCGGTGCAACAATCAATATTGCAACCGGTGCTGCACTTACATTGCCTGCAAGTATTTTTGAAGGTGGCGCACTTGATTTCACAAATCTCTCTGTTGACAGAGCTTTAGGTTTTACCTTAGGCACAGGTCAGAACATTACTTTACGCGGACAGCTGACTCTTACCAACGGTGCATTTTCAATAGCTTCAAACACATTGACATTCCACACACACGATATACCTATAGTAAAAACAAGTGGTACAATAACAACAGCAGCCGGTTCATCGCTTGTTTTTGGTACTGCCGGAAATACAGGAGGTGCTGCCTTTGCAATACCTTCCGGAACTTTTACTGCCGTACCTTCAATTACCAATTTCACAGTTAACAGAGATAATAAACTTACACTAGGAAATCAGGCACTAACATTAAGCGGAACATTAACGCTCACAAAAGGCGAATTTGATAATAATGGTCTTGCTTTTACAACAACAGGAACTATTCCGTTTGCAAGAACAGCGGGCACATTAACAGTTGGTGCTGCCGGCTCTCTTATATTTAATGCAAATGCAAGTTCATTCACAATTCCTGACGGCTTATTTACTTCTGCACCCGCTACTTTTACTACTTTGACGTTGAACAGAGGAGCAAGTGTTTTGTGCACTTTAGGCAATCAGGAAATATATGCAACAGGGACTACAACATTAACAGCAGTTACAGGTGGTATATGGGAAATTTTAAATGCCGACCTGCAGGTAACAACTCTTGGTGGTACTCCGTCTGCCACAAGCATGTTTGTAACTAACGGAACGGGATTTTTAAAGAAAAACTTTTCCACAGGCGCTACTGCTGCCTCTACTTTTCCTTTGGGGGATAATACAAGTACTGCCGAATACAGTCCTGCTGTTATTACGGTTTCTGCCAATGCCACGGCAGGAACAATCGGCATTAAAGTTACAGATGCAAAGCATCCGAGCAACAGCGAATCCGATAATTACATAACACGCTACTGGAGTTTCGATGCTCCTGCACTTACTACATACACTTATTCCACAGTATTTACTTATCCTACTGCTGATGTAGTTGGTACAGATGAATTGAATTTTAAAATGCAGAGATATAACACTTCTGTCTGGACTGCTGACATGGCAAGCAACACCGTTCCGGGCGCTAATTCTACTTTAACTACTTCTTCTCTTACTGAAACAACAGGAACTTTAGATAATAATGACTTTACTTCATATTCCTGCTCCGATATTTATTACTGGTCGAAGGCAACAGGCAACTGGAACGGAGCAGCAGTTTGGGAAGTATCGTCAACTCCTGTTGACCCGGGTGTTGGCGGAGGAACAGCAACAACGGTTGCACCAACATATAGCAATAATAAAGGTATTACAATTAGAAATGCTACAAATGTTACAATCAATGCAGGCACTTACACAGCAGACCAACTAATTATTGCAACCGGAGGAACCTTAACGTTAGGAGCAAATAATTTCACAATTTATGATGGAACAGGAACCGATATAACAGTTGATGGTACTTTAACAGCCACAACAGGTCAGCTCTTATCAAATAGTGCCGGCATAACAGTTTCAATAAACGGAACACTTACAACTACAGATTTGGACGGATTTAACATTGATGCAAATTCAACCATATCGATAACCAACACTCCTGCAATAACTTTAGGTGCTAATTCTACTATAAATTTTAGTGGAGCAGCTACACAAAAAATAGACAGCAGGACAGATTATGCCAATTTACAGGTAACAGCAGCCGGAGCAAAAACAGCACAGGGCGATATAACCGTAAATAATGACCTAACAGTAACTACAGCTACATTTGCTGATGACGGTTATACAATAACAGTGAAAGGAAACATAGCGATTACAGGAACACATTCGGGTGCAGGAAAAATATATCTGAACGGTGGTTCCGGAGCACATGCAATATCAGGAGGAACAAGCACATTCGGAAATCTGCAATTAGATGATGTGCAGGGAGCGACTTTAACGGGTTCAGGAACAACAACTATAAGCGGGAACTTAACTATTACAACAGGTACTCTTACTACAAATGTAATCACAACTGCATTTGCAGTAACAGGAACAACATCAATAAGCGGAACATTAATAATTGCAAATGCCACTGGAACAAAAACATTCGGAAATGTAACCATTAATGGCGTAGGAACATGGAATAACTCAGGAAACGAAGCTGTAACCATAACCGGAGATTTACAGAATGACGGAACTTTTACCAGTGGAACAGGAGCATACACATTCAGCGGAGACACAAAAGAAATAAAAGGAGGAAATGCAATAACATTCGCAGGAGCAGTTACTGTATCAGGAGCAATTACTATATATAATACGAACACTAATCCAAGTGGAGTAACAATAACAGGAGTCCTGAACGGTTCGGTTGCCGGTTCAACATTCAACAATAGGGGTGTTTTATATTATAACAATGCAACAGCGCCAATGGTTACAGGCACTCTCGATGCAAGTTATAATGCAAATACTGTAGAATATGCTCTTGGCGGAACACAGGCAATAGAAGGAGCCACATATCATAACTTAATACTTTCCACTTCAGGCACAAAAACATTAAATGCAGCAACAACAATAAACGGCGATTTAACAGTTAGCGGAATAGTAACATTCGCCGATGGAACTTTCCTTATAACAGGAACAGGCGGAAAAACATTCACACTTGGTCTCGGAACAACATATACATCAACAAAAACAACTGACCCGTGTTTTCCAACCAGCATGACTTATGCTTTGGATAATGCAAGTACGGTAAACCTTAACGGAACAGGCACTTTTACTTTTACAGATTTTCCGACAAGCTTCGGAAACCTGTCGTTTGGTGCAGGAGGCGCCTCTGTGAAAACATTACCGGCTGCAATTCCGATTACAATAAACGGAGCATTAACAATCAGTGCAAATAATACATTAGCCGATAACGGAAATACAATAACAGTAAAAGGTAATATAGCAAACAGTGGAACACATTCCGGAGCAGGAAAAATGTATTTAAACAGCGGCTCTGTAGCACATGCAATATCAGGTGGTACAAGTGCTTTCGGAAATGTGGAACTTGATGATGCTACTTATGGTGCAACATTTACCGGAACAGGAACAACAACTATCAGCGGCACACTGACCGTTACAGCCGGCACAATGACGGTTAATTCATATACTACGGGACTTACAGTTACGGGAGCTACAAGCATTACGGGAACATTAACATTAGCCAGCAATACAGGCGTAAAAACATTTATAGGTGCAGTAACGATTAATCCCGGAACAACATTCACTTCAACAACTGTTACAACAACAGGAAATCTCGTATTCAGAAACGGTATAACCAACAACGGAACATTTACAGGAGGTGGAGCAACATTTAATACAAACTCTCAGGCATTAACAGGCAACACTTTTAATTTTGCCAGTATAGTTACTGTTACAGGCATTGTTCTTACAAATAATACAACCGTTATAATCACAAGTGCTGCTGCTGCCTCACTTACAGGCACAGGTTCATGGATTCAGGGGACAGGTGCTTTATTGCAATATAGCGGTTCCACTATTACAACAATTACAATGGATGCAACCACAAACTCAAATACTGTTGAATATAATTATGCAGGTGCACAAACTGTCTATGGAACTAATTATAAAAATTTGACTTTAAGCGGCACCAGCGCAAAGACACTGGCAGCAGGCACAACTTCGATAGCAGGAAATTTAACTCTGAGCGGAACAGCATCAGCTGCAACAGTTGTGGGCTTAACAATAGGCAGCAATCTTGTAATAGGCGATGGTACTACGTTCACTCCTGCCGGTTTTGCACTTACAGTAACGGGTACAACTACTGTTGGTGATGGAGCAAGCGGCACATTAACAATAAGCAGTAATACAGGTGTAAAAACTTTTATCGGAGCAGTTACAATAAATGCAGGCGGTACTTTTACTTCTACAGTGGCAACAGGTACGACAATTGTGGTTTTCCGAAATGGCATAATAAACGGTGGTACTTTTTCAGGAGGCGGAGCTACATTTAACACAAATGCGCAGGCATTAACAGGAAATACTTTTAATTTTGCTAATATCGTAACTGTTACAGGCATAACACTTACAAACAGCACAACTGCTACCTTGGCCAGTACAGCGGCAGCTTCGCTCACAGGCGTTGGCGGAGCATGGCTGCAGGGAAGCGGCAGCACTTTAAATTATGCCGGTTCTACTATTACGGTAATTGCAATTGATGCTACCACTAATGCAAATACTGTTAATTATATACGTGGTGGTGCACAAACAATATATGGTGTTAATTATTATGATTTGACTACTTCAGGCGGCTCAGGCACAAAAACACTTGCCGGAGCATCAACGGTTAACAATGACTTAAACATTGGCACAGGAACCACTCTTGCTGATGGTAGCTTTGTATTGCAAGTAAATGCTGATGTGGTAAATGATGGTACGCATTCCGGCGCTGGCAGCATTACTCTTACTGGTGGCTCAACTGCACACGCTGTTTCAGGGGCAGGAACTTTCACGAATGTAATATTAAATGATGCAAACGGAGCAACTTTAAGCAGCAGCACAACGATAAACGGAACATTAACACTTACAACCGGTTTGCTGGCTCTCGGAAATTACGATTTAAATCTCGGTTCAGCAGCTGCAATAGGTGGTTCGCCATCTGCTTCAAATATGGTGGTTATTAATGGAACAGGACAGCTTAAAAAAACTTTTGCAACCGGTGCCTCTGCATTTACATATCCTGTCGGTGAAATAACAGGAACGACTGAATACAGCCCTGTAACTTTAACATTTACTGCTAACGCAACATCAGCAGCTATTGGAGTAAAAGTAACTGATGCCAAACACCCATCCAATCTTGAGTCGGACAACTATATAACAAGATACTGGAGTTTTACTGCTTCTGCTCTTACAACCTATACCTACTCTGCAGCATTTACATATCCTGCTGCCGATGTTGTTGGTACAGATGAGGCAAATTTCTTAGCTCAACGCTATGAATCCTCATGGACACCGGATTTAACAAGCTCAACTAACACAACTTCTCATATTTTAACAACCGGTTCATTGTCAGAAATAACAGGAAAATTAGACAATAACGATTATACTTCTTATTATGGAAATGTAGATTTATATTACTGGTCAAAGGCAACAGGCAACTGGAACGGAGCAGCAGTATGGGAAGTAACTTCATCGCCGGTTGACCCGGGAGTTGGCTTGGGAATAGGAACAACAGTTGCCCCGACATACATCAACAGTAAAGGAATTACCTTACGCAACAGCTATACTGTAACATTAAGTGCAGCAGCCACAGCCGACCAGCTCACAGTTGCAAGTGGCGGAACATTGGCATTGGCAACATTCAATCTTACTTTGTACAATGGAACGGGAACTGATTTAACAGTTGATGGAACCATCACAGCAACTACGGGGCAGCTTATAGCCAACGACGCCAGCGTTACTGTTGCAATAAACGGAACACTCACAACAACAGATTTAGATGGATTTAATATTGATGCAAATTCAACCATATCAACAACCAATACTCCTGCAATAACTTTAGGTGCTAATTCTACTATAAACTTTGGTGGAGCAGCCACACAAAAAGTGGACACCAGAGCTGACTACGGCTATTTGCAGGTAACAGCAGCCGGAGCTAAAACTGCACAAGGAGCAATAACTGTAAATAAGGACTTGACAATAACTACTGCAACTTTTGCTGATGGCGGTTACACTATTACTGTAAAAGGAAATATTACAAATACAGGAACTCATTCCGGAACAGGAAAAGTTTATCTGAGCGGTGGTTCAGGAACACATGCTCTTAGCGGAACACCTGCAATTTATGGAAATCTGGAATTGGACGATGCAAATGGTGCAACTCTGACCAGTACGGGAACAACAGCTATAAGCGGCACTTTAGTTATTACACAAGGAACATTAACATTAAATGCATTTACAACATCTCTCACGGTAACAGGAGCAACAACAATCGGAAACGGAGCAACGGCAGGAGGAATAACAATAAATTCTGTAACCGGCACCAGAACATTCACCGGTTTGGTAACAATAGGAGCAAATGGAACGTGGAACAATTCGGCAAATGCAACAGACATATTCCAGAATGGTATAACCAACAGCGGAACATTCACATCAGGAACAGCAATACAAACATTTAATACAAATGCACAGGCACTGACCGGAACATTTTCAATAGACCAAGTAACTGTAACAACAATTACACTTACCAATAACAATACCCTTACAGTAAATACTGCATTGGCAGGAACAGGCGGATTAACACAGGCAGCAAGCGCAACGCTTAATATCGGCTTTACAGGAGCAGTTGGAATTACTACATTAACCGCCAGTGCAAATGCAAACACTGTTAATTATAATTATACAGGAGCGCAGACAGTAAAAGTAACAACTTATTACCACCTTGCATTAGCCGGCAGTGGTGCTAAAACATGTGCAGTTACAGCAATAAGCGGAAACCTTGTAATGAGCAGCTCGGCAACAATGACTAATACAGGGGCTTTGACGGTAAGCGGCAATGTAACATTAAGCGGAACCGCAGCAATGACCACAGGTAATACTTTGGCAATCAGCGGCAATCTTGTTATCGGCGATGGCACTACATTCACTCCTGCCGGTGTTGCACTCACAGTAACGGGTACAACTACTGTTGGTGATGGAGCAAGCGGTACATTAACAATAAGCAGTAATACAGGTGTGAAAACTTTTATCGGAGCAGTTACAATAAATGCAGGCGGTACTTTTACTTCTACGGTGGCAACAGGAACGACAATCGTGGTTTTTCGAAATGGCATAATCAATAATGGTACTTTTTCAGGCGGCGGAGCTACATTTAACACAAATGCGCAGGCATTAACAGGGAATACTTTTAATTTTGCTAATATTGTTACTGTTACAGGTATTACGCTTACAAATAGCACAACTGCTACATTGACAAGTACAGCTGCAGCTTCATTAACAGGTACAGGAACATGGCTGCAGGGAAGCGGAAGCACTTTACAATATAAGGGTTCCACTATTACAACAATTACTCTGAATGCTACCACCAATCCAAATACTGTTGATTATAATAATGCAGGAGCACAAACTGTCTATGGAGCTAATTATAATGATTTAAATCTTAGTAGTACTACTGCAAAAACAATGTCTGCCGGTACAACTTCAATTACCGGAAATTTAACTTTGAGCGGTACGGCAACAGCAACAACAGTTGTTGGTCTTACAATTGGAGGCAATCTTGTTATCGGAGACGGCACTACATTTACTGCAGCCGGTTTTGCATTGACAGTTACAGGTACAACAACAGTTGGCGGCGGAGCAACCGGCTCATTGGTAGTATCATCAGCAACAGGAACTAAAATTTTCACAGGATTGGTAACAGTAAACAGCGGTGCCACATGGAACAATTCAGGAAACTCAGCAATAACATTCAGAGGAGGAATAACCAACAACGGAACATTCACAGCAGGCACAGGCATATATACTTTTGACGCAAACCCGCAATCTCTTACAGGAACATTCTCTATACCGAGCGTAACTGTTACAGGTGTTTCTCTTACCAATAATAATTCATTAACTGTAGCTACGGCTCTGGCGGGTGTAGCAGGCACTTTAACACAGGCAGCAAGTGCATTATTGTACATTGGTGGAACAGCCACTTTAACAACAATGGCTGCTTCTGCAAGTTCCAATACTGTTGAATATAACGGCGCATCTCAAACCATTGTTGCAGGAACATATTGCAATTTAACACTTTCCGGTTCCGGCACAAAAACTCTCGGCGGTGATGTTACTGTTAATTGTGTATTAACAATTACCGGAGCTATTACATTTTCAGACGGCGGATATACGCTCACATATCCAAACCTAATCATAGCTTCCGGGCAATCATATACAACATATAAAACTTCAGCCCCTTTCTTTCCGGCAGGAATAGTTTTTCAACCGGGAAGTACTGCTATATTTGATGGTGTTGGCTCATACACTTTAACCGGATTATCACCTACAACTTTTGAAAGTGTTACCATTGGCTCAGCTAATTCTCCAACAATTACGCTTGCTTCAGCATTAACAATTAATGGAAATTTAACAATAAACGCAGGACGTACATTGGCAGATGGCGGATATACAATTACGGTAAAAGGAAACATAACAAATAACGGAACACATTCCGGTTCAGGAAAAATATATCTGAACAGTGGTTCAGGTTCACATACCCTTAGCGGAACACCGGCTGTCTATGGAAACTTAGAATTGGATGATGCAAACGGAGCAGCATTGAGCAGTACAGGAACAACAGCAATAAGCGGTACTTTAACAGTTCCGCAGGGAACATTAACATTAAATGCATTTACAACATCGCTTGCTGTAACCGGTGCAACCACTATTGGAAACGGAGCAACTGCAGGTGGAATAACAGTAAATTCCGTAACAGGTACAAGAACATTTACCGGACTATTAACAATAGGAGCAAACGGCACATGGAACAATTCAGCAAATGCAACAGATATTTTTCAGGGAGGAATAACCAACAGCGGAACATTCACAGCAGGCACAGGAATACAGACATTTAATACAAACTCTCAATCATTAACAGGCACATTTTCTATACCGAGCATAACAGTTACGGGAGGTGCAGTTGCTCTTACCAATAATAACACATTGACAGTAACAACTGCACTGGCAGGAACAGGCGGCTTAACACAGGCAGCAGGTGCTGCACTTAACATTAGCTTTACAGGTGCAGTTGGAATTACAACATTAACTGCTACTGCAAACGGAAATACAGTTAATTATGATTATGCAGGAGCGCAGACAGTAAAAGTTACAACTTATTATCATCTTACATTGGGTACCAGTGGTGCAAAAACATGTGCAGTTACAGCAATAAGCGGAAACCTTGTAATGAGCGGCTCGGCAACAATGACAAATACAGCAGTTCTTACAGTAACCGGAAATGTAACATTAAGCGAAACATCAGCGATGACAACAGGCACAACATTAACAATAGGCGGCAATCTCGGAATAGGTGATGGAACAACATTCACTGCTGCAGGTTTTGCAATAACTGTTACAGGTACAACAACCGTTGGCGATGGCTCAACCGGTTTTCTTGTAATAAGCAATGCGGCAGGAGCCAAAATATTTACAGGTCTGGTAACAATTAATAATGGCGGCACATGGAACAACTCAGGAAATTCAGCAATTACATTCAGAGGTGGAATATCCAATAGCGGCACATTCACAGACGGAACAGGACTGCAAACATTTAACACAAACAACCAGACACTGACAGGAACATTATCAATAAGAAATATAACGACAGCAATTACACTTACCAATAATGGCACATTGACAGTGAATACTGCGTTAGCTGGGGCGGGAGGACTGACACAAGGTGTAAATGCAGTGCTTAATATCGGTTTTACAGGCGCGGTAGGAGTAACGACATTAACTCCAGATGCAAATGGAAATACAGTTAACTATAATTTTGCAGGAGCACAGACAATTAAATTGCCTGCAACATCATATTATAATCTTACGATTTCAACATCAGGTACAAAAGCATTTGCCGCAGCAACTACGGTGAACGGAGATATAACAGTATCAGGCACAGCTACGCTTGCAGACGGAACATTTGGAATAACAGGAGCTGGCGGTAAAACTTTCACCCTTGAAGCTAATACAGCTTATACTTCAACCAAAATAACTGACCCGTGTTTTCCGACTAACATGACTTACAGCTTTGATAATACAAGTACTGTAAATATTAATGGTAACGGAACTTTTGCGTTTACATCACAGCCAACTAACTTTGGAAATCTTGTTTCCGCCGGTACAGGAACAAAAACACTGAAAGCAACAGCTCCCGTTACAGTTAATGGAAACCTTACAATAAGTGCAGGTACCATAGCTGACAATGGAAATACAATAACTGTAAAAGGTAATACTTCTATAGCCGGAACACATTCAGGTACCGGCAAAATATTATTATCCGGTGGCTCTGCAAAACATAGTGTAAGCGGTACCGGTTATCTTAATCTTGAACTTGACGACGCACAGGGGGCAATATTAACAGGTAATATTTCCGTAAATGGTTTCTTGCGATTAACAAGCGGAACATTTGAAGATGACGGATTTACAACCGCAAATGCAGCAGATGTTTTTTCAATTGCCGATGCCGCCACTTATATTACAACAAGAAATTCGGCACCATGGTTCCCGCCAAAGACGTACTCATTTACAAGCGGCAGTACTGTAAAAATTATTTCCAATTCTGTATTTGGTTTGCCCGCCACTCCTTCTAATTATGGAAACTTAGAAATAAGCGGAGGAAACAGGAAATGGTTAAGTTCAAATTTAACAATTGGAGGCACCCTTACAATTGGGGTATCTACAGAACTTGATGCTGATAATTCGAATAATTATTCTTTAAATGTTGCAGGTAACTTTAATAATTTAGGTACATTTACCTGTCGGCAAGGAACGGTTACTTTTAACGGAGCAGGCACACAAACAGTAACTACAAATTCAGATGATTTTTATAATCTTGTTGTTAGTGCCAATAATGTTCAGCTACTATCAGCTCTTGCAATAACAAATAATTTTACATTAACAAATGGCGACTTGGACCAAAATGGATTTGGTATCACAACATCAGCCGGTAAAACTATAGTAAGACAGAATGGTAGTATTACCGGAGCAGGCACATTTACTTTTGGAGTAAACACAGATGTAAATTATATCTCAACATTACCGGTAACAGCAGGAAAAGAACTTCCAACCGATGCAGCCAATTTAAGAAATCTTACACTAAACGGCAGCGGATTGGATTTGAGTTTGAGTAACAGCATTACTGTTAATGGCACTTTAACAATGACTTCCGGAACCCTTAATCTGAACGGAAAAAACATAACTCTTTGCTCAACGTGTAATATTTCAGGCGAAACCAGCACCAACAGAATATATGGCTCATCTGGATATATCGAAATTTCAGGAGTTACCGTTGACCATGCTTCCTTAAATCCCGGAAATCTTGGTGCTACTCTTGATGCTGCAAATGTAAATCTTGGTTCAGTAACCGTTAGAAGAGGACATGAGGTTCAAGTAGGACAAGGCAATAATAGCATACTTAGATATTATGATATAACTCCTTCAACTACGGGGCTGAACTTAACTTCATTAAAACTTGAATATTTTGGCAGTGAATTAAATAGTATTAATGAAACCAGCTTAACATCTTTTTTTTCCACAAATACCGGTTCTACATGGAGAGAAGTAGCACCATCGGAAGTAACAAGTAGTTACGTTTTATTATCGCCGGTTAATTCATTCCAGAGAACAAGATGGACACTTGGCGATAGCGGCTCGCCATTACCGGTAGAATTACTTTCCTTCTATGGGATATATGAAAATAATAAAGTAAACTTATACTGGGCAACAGCATCGGAAATAAATAACGATTATTTTGTAGTTGAACGCTCAACCGATTTAAAGAATTTTGAAACTATTGCGACAGTGAAAGGGCACGGTAACTATAACGGAACTTTGAAATATACTGCAACAGATGAAAATCCTTCGCAGGGAGTAGTTTATTACCGTTTAAAACAAAACGATTATGACGGTAAATACAAATACAGTGATGTTATAGAAGTAAACACAAATGCAAATACAAATAAATTAATATCAGAACAGCCATATTTTAATGGAAATGAAATAGAAATAAATGTTGAAAACATTTCAACACCTTCATTAAATGTTGAAATTTTTACAATAAACGGCTCTTTGGTTTACCGCAATACCTATACAACTTTGAAAAATGATTCAAAAATAAAAATCAACTCCGGCAATTTCGCAAGAGGTGCCGTTTACTTCATACGAATCAGCGATGACAGGGAAAGTATTGTGAAGAAGTTTGTGTATTAGTCAATGCCGCACACAATTTTTTCTTACGGCTTTAATATATTTTCAAAACATTATAATTCGAATCCCTTTCAATTGGCTGTCGTCCGGTTTGTTTAATAAAATCAATTATTTCATCAACATTCATCGCGGGATTTTTTTCTTCTGCTCCTGCATCGGAAAATATTTTTGTTGTGTCGTTAATTGTTCCGTCAACATCATCAACACCGAAAGCAAAAGATAATTGGGCAATCTTTTTTCCGATGTTCGGCCAGTATGCTTTTATGTGTTCAAAATTATCGAGAAAAATTCTTGAAACAGCATAATTTCTCAAGTCCTCAGTTATGGTTGATTCTTTAATATTCATAAGTTCATTATTTTTATTTCTGAATTTTAAAGGAATAAATGTTTTGAATCCGCCTGTTTTATCCTGCAATTTTCTGAGTGTTGACAAATGTTCAATCCTGTTTTCGAAATTTTCAATATGTCCGTAAAGCATTGTTGCATTTGAAGGAATATTTTGGCTATGAGCTGTTTCGTGAATTTCGAGCCATTGGGTTGCATTAATTTTTTCGGAACAAATTTCTTTTCTCACGATTTCATTAAATATCTCGGCACCACCACCGGGAATGGAATTTAATCCTGCATTTTTCAGGATTTTTAAACCCTCTTCAATTTTAATTCCTGCTTTTGCAAACATATAATCGAGTTCAACTGCACTGAAAGCTTTTATATGAATAGCGGGAAGAATTTGTTTTATTTTCTTTAAAATATTTTCATAATAAAAAACATCTCTGTCGGGATGTGTGGCACCAACAATATGAATCTCTGTTATGTTTCCGTCAAATTGTTTTATTTTATTTAGAATTTCATTTTCCGATAATTCGTATCCTTCTTCTTCGGATTTATAAAAATTGCAGAAATTGCATTTATTAACACAGATGTTTGTGGGTTCGATATGAATATTTTTATTGAAATAAATTTTATTTCCGTGTCGTTCTTCTTTTATTTTATTTGCCAGCATTCCAAGAAACGATAATTCAGCTTTTTCAAAAAGCAGGATTCCCTCTACTTCGGAAATTCTTGTCCCATTAATAATTTTTGAGGCAATACCTTTTAAATCTTCAGGGAGATTGATGTTTTTTATATCAAAAAAAAATTCAATCACTTTTATTTAACTTTAAACTATAAACTGAAAACTATAAACTATTTTCATATTCCTTCTTTCAATTTCTCCGCATTTTCAGCCAATTGCAATGCATCAATAAATTCCTGAATATCACCATTCATAAATACCGGCAGATTGTGCGATGAAAGTCCTATTCTATGGTCTGTAACACGGCTTTGCGGATAATTATAAGTTCTTATTTTTGCCGAACGGTCACCGGTTGAAACCATTGTCTTTCGCTTTGATGCAATTTCGCTGAGATATTTACTATGTTCCAATTCATAAATTCTTGTTCGCAAAACAGATAATGCTTTATCAAAATTTTTATGTTGCGATTTTTCATCCTGACATGTAACAACAATGCCAGTGGGAATATGCGTTAACCTAATTGCAGAATAGGTTGTATTTACCGATTGTCCGCCCGGACCAGAAGAACAATATGTATCTTTTCTCACATCGGTCATTTTTAAATCAACATCAAATTCATCGGCTTCGGGCAATATAACAACTGATGCAGCAGAGGTATGAACTCTTCCCATAGTTTCGGTTTGTGGAACACGCTGTACACGATGCACTCCCGATTCGTATTTCAATTGCCCGTAAACTCCTTCTCCGATTACGTCTGCAATAATTTCTTTGTAACCGCCCATTGTTCCCGGGGTTTCATCAACCAGCTCAACTTTCCATTTTCGCGATTCGCAGTATTTTACATACATTCTGAATAAGTCACCTGCAAAAATGCTTGCTTCGTCGCCACCTGTTCCCGCTCTTATTTCAAGTATCGCATTTTTACTATCCTCTGGATCCTGCGGAATCAGCATTGTGCGGATTTCTTCTTCCATTATATCTCTTTTTTTCGTAAGCTCTTCAACCTCCGATTTTGCAAGGTCTCTGAACTCTTCATCTTTTTCCTTAGCAATTACTTCTTTTGCATGAGTTATATTATTTAAAATATTTTTGTATTCTTTAAAAGCGCTAATTATTGGCTGCAACTCTTTATATTCCTTGCTGAGTTTAATGAACATTTTCATGTCTGACATTGCATCGGGTTTACTAATGAGTTCTCCAACTTCATCAAAACGCTTTGAAATTGCTTCAAGTTTTTCTAATAACATAATTTGATTTGGGATTTAGAATTTAGGATTTAAGATTTTAGGATTTTGAAGTTTTCTGCTTTCTTGCACAAACAATAAAATTCCGAAACTTTAAACTTTAGACATTAAACTTTAAACTATTTAAAATCTTTTTGCAAAATTAATAAAATTTCAGGAATATTTAAAGGCAGCTAATACTCAAACTCGCCGAATTCACTTTTGATAATAAGTTTTTTTACATAAGATTTTTCGCATCTGCCGATTATCCTTGCATCAACATCAAATGATTTTGAAATAGAAATGATTTCTTTTGCAATTTTTTCAGGAACATACAATTCCATTCTGTGTCCCATATTAAAAACCTTATACATTTCTTCAAATGGAGTTTTTGATTGTTCGTGAATTATTTTGAACATCGGAGGGAGAGGAAAAAGATTATCTTTAGTTATTCTTATGTTATTAACAAAATTCAAAACTTTAGTTTGACCTCCACCGGAACAATGTATAATTCCGTGAATCTGGGAACGATATTTTTCTAAAACTTTTTTTATTATTGGAGCGTAAGTTCTTGTAGGAGAGAGAAGCATTCTGAAAATATTCATTTTTGTCTCTTTCATAATATCGTTAACTTTTGTTTGCCCCGAATAAACAAGATTAACGGGCATCATATTATCATAACTTTCAGGATATTTTTTTGCATAAATTTTAGCCAAAACATCATGTCTTGCCGAAGTAAGTCCATTGCTTCCTATGCCGCTGTTATATTCATTTTCATATTTTGATTTCCCGAATGAAGCAAGGCCGACAATTACATCTCCATCCTGAATTTTTTCGTTTGTAATAATTTCAGAACGCTTTAATCTGCATGTAACAGAAGAATCAACAATGATAGTACGAACTAAATCCCCAACATCTGCAGTTTCTCCGCCTGTTAAAAAAACATTTACCCCGAGTTTTCTTAGCTTTTCACAAAATTCTTCTGTGCCATTAATTATTTCCGAAATAACTTCTCCCGGAATTAATTTTTTATTTCTTCCGATAGTTGATGATAAAAGCATATTGTCTGTTGCTCCCACACAAAGTAAATCATCAACATTCATAACTATTGCATCTTGTGCTATTCCTTTCCATACAGATAAATCACCGGTTTCACGCCAGTAAATGTATGCTAGAGAAGATTTTGTTCCCGCACCGTCGGCATGCATTATATTACAATACTCAGGAGCATTGCCGATGTAATCGGGAAGTACTTTACAAAATGCTTTCGGGAAAATTCCTTTATCAATTTTTTCTATTGCTTTATGCACATCTTCTTTTGACGAAGAAACTCCCCTTTGATTATATTTTGATACTTTCATAATTTTATTTACAAACAAAAAACATCCTGCAATCACAGGATGTTTTATGTTTTATTTAATTTCACTAATACTTTTTTATTTTGGCTTAGTTGCGTCTTTATTAGGTTGCGGTGCCTGATTTGGTTTATTTGGCTGCGTTTGTTGCTGCTGATTTTGATTTGGCTGAGGATTCACTACATTATTAAATGGTGATTCCGTAGCAGTCGAATCAGTTACAACCTGTATTGTAGGAGCATTAATTACGCCTCCTTTTGCAACATAATTCTTTCCTATAATTTTAAATTCAGTTCTACGATTTAACTGGTGAGCTGCTTCTTGTTCGCCTTTATATTTAAGATTTTTGATAAATTTTTCGGTAAGCGCAGTTTTTGCCTTAAATACATAACTTTTGCCTGTAGTGTCAGTTATAATGATTGTTTTGTCCAAAACACGTGGTTTTCTTTTTCCGTAACCTTTGGCAACCATTCTGTCACCGGCAACTCCTTTTGTAATCAAATAATTTACTACTGACTGTGCACGCTTTAAAGATAATTCATCATTATAAGCATCTTTACCTCTAGCATCGGTATGAGATGATAATTCAATTACCAAGTTTTCATTATCTTTCATTGTTTGTTCAAGTCCATTCAACGAATCCTGATATTGTGGCAATAAATCCCATTTGTCAAATGCATAACGAATTTCTGGAAGTACTATAGGTTTTTCTGGAATTAATTGTAATACTAGGTCGAGTTTCAAATCGGTACTTTTTTGGAGTCCCACTGTAGATGCTTGCCCTGAGCTTTTTGCAAATTTCATGTGAGTTGGAACTTTTTCGCATGTCACGTTATAAGATGTGTTTTCTAAAATCTGCGTATTGTTAAAGCTGTATAATCCTGTTGCATCGGTTGTGTCAACGTAAACATTACCATCAGAACCACGTGCAATAACAATTGCTCCCATTAAAACTTTTTTAGTGCTATCTTCAGTAACAACACCCTTAAGAGTATATAAAAGTGGAGGTATTACAAATGTGTATATATCATCTAATCCTTTTCCACCTTCTCGGTTTGATGTTAAACATCCTTTCTTTTCAGATAGACCTTCAAAAATAATTCCGAAATCATTTGCTGAAGTATTAATCGGATATTTCATATTTTCTGGTTCGGTAAATGTTCCATCAGGTTTCGGTGTGGATTTGTAAATATCAAGTGCACCCATACCTACCAGTCCATTTGACGCAAAATATAAAGTTCCGTTTTCATGAACATAAGGGAACATTTCGTCTCCTGCTGTATTAATAGGAACACCCACATTTACGGCTTTTCCAAAAGGTTGATTTTTACTTTTTCGTTTGGCAATCCATATATCCTTGCCTCCTTTTCCACCAGGTAAGTTTGAAGCAAAGTATAATGTAAGTTCATCTTTTGTAATTGCAGGATGACCAATTGTTACGCCTGGTATAGTTGTATCGGGATTAAGGTTAACTAATTGCGGAAGGTCCCAGTTTGGACCTTGTTTTGAAGTAACATAAATATCACATCCCATTATTGCTTTTTTTCTTACACCGCAACGTGTAAAATATAATGTGTTCATGCTTTGATTCATGCATGTTGGTCCTTCGTTAGCTGATGAGTTAATTGGTTCGGGTAGTGGTACCGGTGAGCTCCATTTTCCTTTTTTGTCTTGTGTAACAATATATAAGTCGGAAAAACTTTCACCCGTGATATTATCAACAGCATTTCCTGTACTTGATTCTCTTGTAGAAGTAAAAATTAAAGTTTTATATTTCTTATCTGTAAAAGTAGGTGAAAAATCGTCATTTTTTGAATTAAATTCTTTCATGTTTTCTACTACAAAACGAGTTGGAGTTTGCTTCCACTTTTGTGCAAGCTCACAAGAAGTAATACCATTTGCTCCGCGCGGATCACTTGGAGCTTTTTGCTTGTAATTAGTATATTGTACTAATGCGTCGGCATATTTTTCATTTGATTTTAATGCATCAGCATAATAAAGAGTAGCTAAAGGGTCATCGAAATTCATTTTAACTACTTGTCCAAACCATACTTCAGCTTGTTTTGTGTCTTCTAATGCTCTGTAGCATAAAGATATTCTATACTTTATTCTTGCCTTTTCTGCTTTATTCTTTTTTATTTTATCATAAGCAGCTTTATATAAATCTATAGCTTCATAATATTGCTGCAACGAATATGCCGTATCAGCAAGTGCCGATTTACTTGGTTTCTGAGCTTTTAATCCGAAAGTTACCCCTATAATAAATAATAGGGTAAAAGTTAATTTTATTAATCTCATAAGTTATTAGTTTTATGTATATATTAAAAATTAAAGTTATTTTAAGTAAAAAAATTAAGCCGCTAAAGTAAATAAATATTTTAATAAAAAGAAAAATTATAAAAATTTAATGAATATATATTTTCAATAACTTTGCTTTTTAATGAAAAAATGTTGTATAAATACGAAAAAAAATCTTTTTTGTTACATCACGAAATTATAAGTTGCAGGCATTTTTCAAAAAATCCTCTAAATAATTTTTAACTTAATCAACAAAGGGTAGTTAATAAATATAAAATTATTGTTAATAATTTTATTTTAAGTAATAAATTTTTGAAATAAATGAATGTATATCTTAGTCGTCCCGTTTAAAAATTTCACAAATGATACGCAAGTAATTGATTTATAATAGTATATTAATAATGAATGAAACTATGGAACAAAATAAGAATTTGGATAAAGATAACAAAACCATTGATATAAACAAGGAACAGGGTTTCTATGATGAGCTTTTAGGGAAGAGGAATAGACCGAACTTATTCGATAATGATAAAACTACTGCAAATACAAATAAAAGTTCTGAAATGGCAAGCAAAAACTTACAATTTAAAACATTTACATACGAAGAAGCATTCGCAAAAACTACAGAATACTTTAAAGGAGATACTTTAGCTGCCAGTGTTTGGATAAATAAATATGCTTTGAAAGATTCTGAAAATAACTTATATGAGTCCACTCCTGATGAAATGCACCGGCGTCTTGCCAGAGAAATTACACGTGTTGAAAAAAAGTATCCTCTTCCAATGTCGGAAGATGAGGTATATGAACTTTTAAGAAATTTTAAATACATTGTTCCGCAAGGTGGACCAATGGCAGGTATTGGCAATAATTTTCAGATAGCTTCATTGTCAAATTGTTTTGTTATAGGAAACGAAGGTGGCTCGGATTCTTATGGCGGTATCATGAAAATTGACCAAGAACAAGTACAGCTTATGAAACGACGAGGAGGTGTAGGACATGATTTATCTCACATAAGACCAATGGGAAGTCCTGTAAAAAATAGTGCATTGACTTCTACCGGTATAGTTCCTTTCATGGAAAGATATTCCAATTCCACACGTGAAGTAGCTCAGGATGGAAGAAGAGGAGCATTAATGCTGAGTATTTCGGTAAGGCATCCTGATGTTGAAAAATTTATTGATGCCAAGCTTGAAGAAGGAAAAGTTACAGGAGCAAATATTTCGGTTAAGATTGACGATGAATTCATGAAAGCAGTTGTTGAAAATAAAAAATATTTGCAGAAATTTCCTGTTGATTCAGATAATCCAACAAAAACACAGGAAATTGATGCACGTCAGCTATGGAATAAAATAATACATAACGCATGGCGTTCTGCCGAGCCGGGAATTCTTTTCTGGGATACAATTATTAAAGAAGCCATTCCCGATTGTTATGCCGATATGGGTTTTAAAACGGTTTCTACAAATCCATGTGGTGAAATTCCATTATGTCCTTATGATAGCTGTCGTCTTATCGCATTAAATCTTTATAGCTATGTTGATAATCCATTTACTAAAGAAGCAAGCTTTGATTTTGAATTATTTATTAAACATGTAAAGGCATCACAAAGAATAATGGATGATATTATCGACCTTGAACTTGAAAAAATAGATACTATATTAAAGAAAATAGAAAATGACCCCGAAGTTGCCGAAGTAAAAAGAATAGAAGTAAATTTATGGAAAAACATAAAGAAAAAATGTATTGAAGGAAGAAGAACAGGAATAGGTATAACTGCTGAAGGTGATATGCTTGCTGCTTTGAGCTGCCGGTACGGAACCGATGAGGCAACAAGTTTTTCGGTTGAAGTTCATAAGTTGCTTGCAATCGAAGCATATCGTTCTTCTGTTGAATTGGCAAAACTCAGAGGTCGTTTTTTAATTTATAATGCCGAAAAAGAAAAAAATAATCCTTTCATACAGCGAATAAAAAATGCTGACCCACAACTTTATGATGACATGACAAGGTACGGACGCAGAAATATTGCATTGCTTACTGTTGCTCCAACTGGCAGCGTCAGCATTTGCACTCAAACAACATCGGGAATCGAACCTGTATTTAAAATTAATTATAAAAGAAGAAAAAAAGTAAATCCCAACGATAAAAATTCAAAAGTTGACTTTGTTGATGGTATTGGCGATACATGGGAAGAATATAATGTGTTTCATCCAAAATTTTTAAAATGGCTTAAAGTTAACGGATATAATGTTGATGAAGTTAAAAATTATAATGATGAAGAATTGAACCCGATAATAAAAAAATCTCCTTATTATAAGGCAACAGCCAATGATGTCGACTGGCTTGCCAAAGTTAAAATGCAGGGAATGATTCAAAAGTGGATTGACCATTCAATTAGTGTTACCGTTAACGTTCCGACAGAATTTACAGAAGAAATGGTAAGCAAAATATACACTACAGCATGGGAAAGCGGTTGTAAAGGAGTTACGATTTATCGTGAAGGTTCAAGGTCGGGAGTTTTGGTTAGCAACTCTCAAAGAGATGATGCAACCGGCGAATTTCAGGAAACAAAAGCCCCTCAAAGACCAAAGCGGCTTGAAGCAGAAATAGTGCGTTTCCAGAATGATTATGAAAAATGGGTGGCAGTTGTAGGATTGCTAAATAACAAACCTTATGAAATATTTACAGGTAAAGCCGAAGGATTTTATCTTCCTCCGGCAATAAATAAAGGATGGGTTATTAAAAATAAAGCCGAAAATGGCGAAACCAGATATGACTTTCAGTTTGAAGATAAAGACGGATATAAAATCACTATCGAAGGACTGTCGCGTTCATTTGATAAAGTATTCTGGAATTATGCCAAATTAATTTCAGGTATACTGCGCCACGGAATGCCATTGCCATTCGTTGCTGATATTGTAGGCAATCTTCATTTCGATAACGAATCTATAAATACTTGGAAAAACGGTGTGGTGCGTGCTTTGAAAAAATATATTCCTGACGGAACGGAAGCAGCAGAAAAAACATGCCCAAGCTGTGGTGACCCCGAAGGATTGGTTTATAAAGAAGGTTGCTTGAGCTGCAAAAGCTGCGATTATTCTAAGTGCGGGTAATTTATAAATAAAACTAATCCTCCAAAAGGATTCTGTGTTTCACAAAGTAACTCAAAGGATTTTTTTAAGACATCCTGTATACCATAAAATTATATTTTCGATTTTTTAATCCTATCGATAAAATATTCTGCTATTGGAGTTGACAATTTGTCTTTTTCCAACATTCGTTCAGGATGCCATTGAACCCCTAAAATAAAAGGATGTTGTAATTTATCTTTTAATTCAATTGCTTCAATTAACTTATCGGGTGAGAATGCAACTGCAATAAAATTTTTTGCAATTTTTTCTACTGCCTGATGATGGTGACTGTTGACATAACCACTGTCAACTTTGCAAATCTGATAAAGTGAAGATTTTTTATCGAGCCTCCTGCCAGTTCCAAGCTTCCAAAAAGTTTTTATCCTTATTATTTTACCACAAATTTACCATTGCCAATATATTCATCTTTGCAATAAACCTTATAAGTATAAATTCCGGGACTATAATTGTTATTAATAATATAAAATTTATTGTTTTTAAAATTATTTGTTTTCACCACTTCCTGTCCAAGTGAACTGTAAATAGTAAGAGTTAAGCCGGTCTTGTTTGTTTTGCTCAAATCAAGTACCGAAATATTTCCAACAGGATTAGGATAAACCAAACTTAAATTATTATTCTTTTGTTCGCTTATACCAACAGTATTATCAAAAACAAAACTCCATACATTCGACCATTGTGATATTCCGTTTATATACCTGTCACTTGCTCTTACACGCCAGTAGTATGTTCTGCCGTTTTTTATCAGATTAAAATTCGGCTGACTTTTAAGTTTCTTTTCAACATTCGGAGAGGTGACATCAAAAATATTGTCAACAATAATAAAAGGTCCGGTAATGCCCGGCATAGAATCAACTTCGAGGCGATAGAAAATTGTATCGCCCTGAGTGTCGGTTGAAAATTGCCAGTTTAAAAATGTTGAAGTGTCTGCACTGCAGCCGTTGCATGGATTAACCAATACCGGCTTTGCAGGTGCAGTGTTAGAGCCATTGTCAATGTATAACTTCCAGATTTGATTACTCATTTTGTAATTAACTGTTTTATCATAAGCTTTAACTTTCCAATAAATAATTTTATGACCGGTATATGGGAAAGGACTTGTGTTTTTTGGTAATGAAGTAACATTAGTATAAGTATAATTTGCTGAAGAAAAATCCGGTTTTTCCGACATCATAAGGTCCCAGTTTTTGAGAGTTTGATTAGGATCCATATCTCCGTTATTTTGCCACATAAAGTTCATATTCATCGGAGCTCCGCTTGTATTAAGAGATGAGCCATTAGCCGGAGAAATTAATCCAAATGTTTTGGGAGGGTCATCAATATGGTCCCATGTAAATCTTGCCCATCTGCTTGCAACGCTTGTATCTAATCCGTCGAATGAAAATACTTTCCACCAAAAACCGAAGTTATCGACATTTATTGTTGCTTTTAAAGTATCGTCAACTCCATCATGCCCTAATTCTGGTCTGTGCCAGCTGTATGGTGAACTGTAAAGAAAATCCAGATTTGTTGAATCAGTATAATTATCATAAATACTATCGGTATATAATTGCCAAAAATAATTTAAAGAATCTCCTTCCGGATCGGTTCCTTCAGAGAACCAGAACGGAACATTAGCTCTTGTTTCAATAACTGCAGAAATTCCATAATTATGTGAAGGTGAAGTTGGTTTCTGATTTATATGAAATGTTTTCATTGTCCAATCGGATGTATCGTTGGAAGAATTTTTTATTCTTACTCTTGTAATATAACTCATTCCGTTTGTAAGATTTGTTCCTGTGTAATTATAAAATGTATCGGTGCTTGCAATCCATCCAGATTCAAACGTTGGAGTGCCATACCAAGTGGAATTGTTCCACAATTGCAATTGATATTTTTGTTGTGTGCCTCTTTCGATATGCCATGTGAAATACGGCTTACCATTATTTTTTAATCTATATGTTGAAACAGCATTTGTAACATTCAGGTTTTTTACAGCAATAGCTGCAGGACTTGATTTTTCAGTAATCTTAATCATATCCCAGATAAATAAATCCGGAACAGTTATTTTAACTCTGCCCGTATCAACTTTTAAATTTCCAAGCAAAATACCTTCGGGGTTATCGGGATTGAAGATTGTTACACAAACAGAATCTTTTGTTTTTAGATTATCTTCTAATGCAAGTTTAACAATTTTGTTTGTAAGTGTATTATGTAAACGTGTTGTTAAGCTTACATCGCCATTTATTAAATGATATAACATCGTTTTTGTAACTGTATCCTGACTTCTGAAAATCATAACTTTTTGCGGAAGCGTAAATCTTATATTTTCTTTTGTAAGAACCGAATCAGCATATCTGCGTACTTTGCTTAAAATATTTGCAGCAATTGTTTCTTTAGGAGCATCGCCACAATTTCTATAACGAAAATATGTTTTTCCGTAACCATCGCTGGCATCAGCATCTTCTCTTACAAGAATAAATTTTCCGGAACCATAATTTGAAATTCTTGTAACTCCGTTAACAAGATTATACCATGTAATATTACTTCTTGTATTTCCGCTTTCATCCTGCGCACCTGTGTATCCGGGAGACAATTCTGTTCCAAAAACCATTAATTTTCCACCTTGGTTTACATAACTAAGAAGCACGCTAACCTGATTATTTGTCAATTTAATTGCTTCATGCAAAACAACCATTTTGTATTTTATAAGTTGACTTAATTTAAGAGAATCGGGCCAACCTAGGTTAGAACCTGCATTTACAACTTCGTACGAGCGACCTATATCCTGCATCAGAAGCTGAACACCTAAATTCGGGTCGGTCATTCCCCATGCACACACAGTAGTAGGCATTGCAAGTATAACACCAATTTCACCGACAGGATTCATTTTGTTTAACAAATCTCTTTGTCGCTGAATTAAATAAAAATATTTTGCATAAGCATCTCTTTCATATTCTTTTCCTGCAAACTCTGCCATACCTCCGCTTGCAAACGATTCAGCCACCATGTGCACATCAAATTCTTCGTTTTCGCAATTACATTCATTATCATCACTCGGAATACTCCAAATTAAATGACGCTTACCAATGCTTTGCATTAGCTTGTGAATTGTAGTGGTTGTACCCATTAAAGGATAACTGGCTCCGTATCCAAAATATTCGCCACAAACATCTCCCATTGTCAGAAGTCCGTGTTGTCCGCCTTTGCCAAAGCTTGAGTTATTGCCGATAATTCTGAATTCTCTGCCATATTTCGACATTGCATAATTTTTAACTGTATCCGAAAAGCTCTTCCATGATTGCTGAATCTGATGAAGCTTAAATAAAAGCCAATATTTTGAAAGCGGTGGATCTGATGTGCCATCATCGAAGCTGCAAGTAAAAGTTGTAATTCCTTTAACATCACGCAGCCATTTCCTGTAATCGAGAGTAGTCATATCTGTAATTCCTTCTGATGTCCAAACTGTGGACGAATAGTTTGCTATCATGTATGTTCTGAAAGCAGCTAAATCATCGGGGTCAAACGAATCAATAAATTCTGCACCTGCCATATCAAACTGTATTCCATCGGCACCGGCATCAATTCCACGTTTTACACAACGAGCAACAAAATCTCTGTATGCAGGTCGGTTAAAGCTTTTACCTCCGCATGCCACGGAACTGTCAAAACCAATACATGCGCCAAAACATGAATCGGTAATCAACGGGTCTGTTTTCATAAGTGAATCTACTGTTGTTTCCAAAACAGAAAATTCAAGGAACATATAATATTTCATTCCTCTTGCATGAAGCTCTGCGATTCCCGGAGCTAATTGCGCAACTTCCGTATCGTAATAAAATGAATATGAAGTTGCAACTGCATTATAACCTATAGTAGGAATTACAGGAAACAATCTGTCCGAGTTTGCCCTGTACGAGCCCTTTGGAAAATATGCATCCCAAATAGTTGCTGCTTGGGGCGATAAAGTTGGCACTTGCGAGTTAGAAACAAAAACAATTGCAAATTGTGCAATGAATAATAGTAGAATTTTTTTGTAAGTTTTTTTCATAAGCTTTCTGAATTTATCAATTAAACATATTGCTCAAATTTATTAAATATAAATTTATCAATAAACTAAATTTCTATATTTTACGTTAACTAATGTTATAATTAAATTTTATTTTTTGTATACAAACTATTTCCTTATTATTTATAATTTTTTAATAGTATACTTTTTGTTAACTTTTGAAAATAATTTATAAATTCGCAGTTAATTTAAATTTTAACATTAATAAATATATGGTTGAACAATTCAGAAAATTGAACAATATAACCGGTTGGTTTGTTTTTATTATTGCCAGTGCAGTTTATATTTTAACAAAAGAACCGACAGCGAGTTTTTGGGATTGCGGCGAATATATTGCCTGTTGCTATAAACTTGAAGTGGGGCATCCGCCGGGAGCACCCACATTTATGCTTGTCGGAAAATTATTTACTTTACTATCAAGTGGAAATGTAAAACTTGTTCCCGAGATGGTTAATATTATGTCAAATCTTGCAAGCGGTTTCACAATTTTGTTTTTGTTCTGGTCAATTACTGCTCTCGCAAAAAAAATTGCATTTAAAAATAATGAAATAACAAATGAAAAAATTTTTATAGTACTTGGCAGCGGCTTAGTTGGTGCTTTAGCTTATACTTTTTCGGATTCTTTCTGGTTTTCTGCTGTTGAAGGTGAAGTTTATGCTTCATCATCATTTTATACTGCAATAGTATTCTGGGCAATGCTTAAATGGGAACAGGTTGCCGATGAAAAAGGCGCCGACAGATGGTTGGTTCTTATTGCTTACCTTATTGGACTCTCTGTTGGAGTGCACCTTCTTAATCTTTTAACCATACCTGCATTAGCATATATTTATTATTTTAAAAAGTATAAACCCACAACAAAAGGTTTGATAATAACAGGTATTCTTTCAATTGTACTGCTTGGTTTGGTTCAAAGTGTTATTATTCCTCAGGTAGTAAATTTATTTGCAAAGGTTGAAATATTATTTGTAAATGCATTTCACTTACCATTTAATTCCGGAACTATATTTTTTGCAATTTTATTAATAGGATTAATTATTTGGGGACTTAATTATACTAAGAAAAAGAACAAAGTAAACTTAAACACAATAATACTATCTTTTGCATTTCTGTTAATAGGATATTCTACATTTCTTGTTTTAATAATCCGCTCAAATGCAGATACACCTATGGACGAAAATAACCCTGACAATGCGGTAAATTTATTATCATATTTGAACAGGGAGCAATATGGTGAAACTCCGGTTTCATACGGACCATATTTTGTTTTCAGTAAAGATGAGAATAATAATGACTTTCAGCCGCCTTATGACCAGGATAAACCATTTAAAGACGGCTCTCCGGTTTACGGAAAAGATGAAAAACTAGGAAAATATGTGGTAATAGATGATAGAAAAAATTCTATTCCAAATTATGCTCCTGAGTTCTGTACTTTTTTTCCAAGAATGTGGAACTTCGAAAAAGACCATGTCGAAGAATATAAAAAATGGGGAAATGTTAAAGGTGTGCCTGTTCAGATAACTGATAACAGCGGAGACCACACAGTTTACAAACCTACATTTATAAACAATCTTACTTATTTTTTCAATTATCAGATTGGCTGGATGTACTTCAGATATTTTATGTGGAATTTTGCAGGAAAGCAAAACGATATTCAAGGACATGGAGACCCAACTAACGGAAACTGGATTAGCGGAATAAGTTTAATTGATGATGCCCGTCTCGGCGACCAGAATAACTTGCCTCCTGAGCTCAAAAACAACAGAGGCAAAAATAAATTTTACATGCTTCCTTTTCTCCTCGGAATTATAGGTTTATTCTACCATTACAATAAGAATAAAAAAGATATGTTTATTGTATCTCTTCTGTTTCTTTTGACGGGACTGGCAATAATACTATATCTCAACCAATACCCGTTACAACCTCGTGAACGTGATTATGCTTATGTCGGCTCATTTTACGCATTTGCAATATGGATTGGATTAGGTGCAATGGCTATTTATGATTTCTTGTCTGAAAAAATCAAAGTAAATAAAACCATAATTGCAACAGCTACTACAACAGCTTGTCTTTTACTTGTTCCGACAATTATGGCAAAAGAAGGATGGAATGACCATGACCGCTCAAATAGATTTACAGTTATTGACTGGGCATCTAATTATTTGAACAGTTGTGATAAAAATGCAATAATATTTACAAACGGCGACAACGATACTTTCCCTCTTTGGTACGCTCAGGAAGTTGAAGGTGTTCGTACCGATGTGAGAGTTTGTAATTTAAGTTTACTTAATACCGGCTGGTATATCGACCAGATGAAACGTAAAGCTTACAATTCTGACCCGGTTCCTTTTTCTTTAACTGAAGAAAAATATCGGGAAAGTAATCGTGAATATATTTATATTATTGAAAACAAAAGTTTGCAGGGATATACCAACCTTAAAGACCTGATTGATTTTGTGGCAAGCGACGACCCGAGTACGAAATATCCTGCTCAGAGCCGACAGCTTGATTATTTTCCTACACGAAAATTTTATATTCCTGTTGATATAAATAATGTTATAAAAACCAATACAGTTAGTAAAGATAAAATCAAAGACATACTTCCTGCTATTGAATGGACTTACAATGAAAGAGGAATTATGAAAAGCCAGCTTATGGTGCTTGACCTTCTTGCCAATTTTAACTGGAAACGTCCTATATATTTTGCCATAACCACAGGGCACGAAAGCTATATTGACCTTGAAAAATATTTTCAGCTTGAAGGATTAGCATACCGCTTTATTCCTATTAAAGATACAGCTAACGAAGGAGGTCAGTCAGGTGTTGTCAATACAGAAATAATGTATAATAATGTTATGAATAAATTCAAATGGGGTAATATGAACAATCCTAAAGTTTATCTTGACGAAACCAATAGAAGGATGATAATGAATTTCAGAAGCAATTTCACGCGTCTGGCAGAAACATTAATAAAGGAAGGTTCAAAAGATTCGGCACTGGCTGTTTTGAAAAGGTGTGAAGAAGTTACGCCCGAAAATTGTGCTCCTTATGATTATTTCATGTCCCCCATAGGTGAACTTTATTATCAAATTGGGAAAAATGATAAAGGAAATTCTATTATTAAAAAAGTTGCTGATTATTATGACGGCTATTTGAAATATTATTTTTCTTTAAAACCTATTGATGCAAAATACATCGAGGATGATAAACAAAGAGCATTATCTGTGATGAACCGACTTGCGTCAATAGCAAAAATGTATAAACAGGATAAGCTGGCTAAAGAAATCGAAACGGTGTTTAGCAAATATTACAGCCAGTATCAGCAAAACACGAGCAAATAATTTGCGAAATTTAACTACATAAAAATGTATTATGTAAAATCACCGTTTTTAATTTCTCGTCTTTCGGGGAATAGTGTTGTTTGGAATATTCCGGTGAATAAAAAAAACGAAATTTACCTTACATTTGATGATGGTCCTATTCCTGAAGTAACTTATGAAGTTCTGAAAATACTTGCTCAGTATAATGCTAAAGCTACCTTTTTTTGTGTGGGGGAAAATGTTCAGAAGCATAGTGAAGTTTATAAATCAATTTTAAATGCCGGACATTCTGTGGGAAATCACACTTTTAATCACATAAGCGGATGGACTACACTTTCGAAAAAATATTTTGCCAACATACAAAAATGTGATGACCTGCTTCACACCCGTCTTTTTCGCCCTCCTTACGGAAAAATCCGTCCTTTGCAGGTTTTAAAGCTCAAAAAAAAATATTCAATTATTTTGTGGTCGGTATTGAGCGGCGATTTTGACAAAAAAATTTCTCCCGAAAAATGTCTTGATAATGTAATAAAGTATACAAAAAACGGCTCTATTGTTGTTTTTCACGACAGTTTGAAAGCCAAAAAAAATATGCTTTATGCTTTACCCAAATTTCTACACCATTATTCCGAAAAAGGATATGAATTCAAAGCTTTGGCTTGATAAAAAGTCAGATGCAATAAATCAAATGAACGAGTTTGGGAAAAATAAAATCCCTTTCTTTTTTATTATTGATTTCGAATTCTTAAATCCTTTAGTTTTTAAACTTGATGAAGTGTGGGCATCTGAAAATTCGTCTCCCTTCAGGGTTAGGGGTAAAGTGAATTTTCAGATATTAAAGCCACCATCTATAAAAAATAAAGAAATTCTTTTTGACATCAATGGGTTTAAGAATTACGAAAAAAAATTTTCTATTAACAAAAATATTATTTTTAAAAAATTTCCTATCAGTATTGAGCAATACGAAATTGCTTTTAATAAAATAATTGAAAACATTAATTACGGAAATTCATATCTTTTGAATCTCACACAACCCACAAAAATTGAAATTAATCTTTGTCTTAAAGAAATTTTTCTTCGCAGTAATGCCCGATATAAACTTTTATATAAGGATGAATTTGTTGTTTTTTCTCCCGAAATATTTATAAAAATTTCCAATAACCAGATTTCCTCATTTCCGATGAAAGGCACTATTGACGCATCAATTCCTGATGCCGAAAAAATTATTCTTAACGACAAAAAAGAACTTGCCGAACATTCCACTATTGTTGATTTGCTCCGCAACGACCTCAGTATTGTTGCAAAAAATGTAAGAGTTGAAAAATTCAGATATGTTGAAAAAATAAAAACCAATAATAAAGATTTGCTGCAAATAAGTTCAAAAATTACCGGACAACTTTCAGAAAATTTTAATGACACTCTCGGAAGCATTATTTTTTCACTACTTCCTGCCGGCTCAATAAGCGGAGCTCCGAAGAAAAAAACAATTGAAATTATTAAAGAAACCGAAAAATATGAAAGAGGTTATTATACCGGAATTTTTGGTTATTTCGATGGTCGTAACCTTGATAGTGGCGTTATGATACGATTTATTGAAAAAAACAATAACACTCTTTTTTATAAAAGCGGCGGTGGCATCACTGCATACAGCGATATGAAATCGGAATACAATGAATTAATTGATAAAGTTTATGTGCCAGTTACTGGAAACAATTAAAGTTTTAAATAAAGAATTTTGTAATATTAATTTTCACAACCAAAGGTTGAACAAATCAAGAAAAGATTTATTCAATTGCAGTGATTTTATTGAACTTGAAAAAAATATTTATATTCCCGGAAACCTTGCTCATGGCTTATACCGATGCAGAGTACTTTATAAAAAAGAAATTGAGAAAATAGAATTTATTTCCTATAAACCTAAAAAAATCGAGACACTTAAAATTGTTGTTTGTAATGAAATTAATTACAGTTACAAATTTGCTGACAGAAATTTATTTGAAAACCTCAAAAATAAATATCATGACTTTGATGATATTTTAATTGTAAAAAATAATTTTATCACCGACACTTCTTTCAGCAATATTGTTTTTTTTGATGGAAGTAAATGGCTCACTCCCTTTACTCCATTACTAAAAGGAACAAAAAGAGAAATTTTTTTACAGAAAAAAATAATTTTTGAAAAACAAATCTATCCCGATGATTTGAAGAAATTTCAAAAAGCATGTTTGCTCAATGCAATGCTCGATATTGATGAAAATAATTTTATTAGTATTGGGAACATTTATTTTTAATTTTTTTGTCATTTAGCAACTTTAAACCCTTTTCTTTCCTTGCTGCCATGCGGAAATAAATGTCTCAACTGAACGGTCGAGATTACGTTCAATTTCATCGTGGAAAAAACATGCAGGGAGTTCTCCTGCACGACGGTGAAAATGCAAGCAATCGCAGCAATTGCCTTTTCTGCTGCAAGGTTCGTGTGTACAATTGCAGTTAGTCATGTTTTTTTGTTGATTACAATTTCTCATTTGTATAAAATTTTAAGTGATGAATTAAAGTTGTTAAACTCTGTATTGAACCCTGCATAAAACCCTTGGAGAGTTCAATATAATAAGGGTACTTCTAAAAACTCGGATATCGAGGCGGACAAGAAATTCAAACCGGAGTTAACTTTCTGTTAATGAGGATTTGAATTTCGAAGTCCAACGATGAGAGGCGAGTTTTTAGAGGTGCTCTTAAATTTGTTTTTCGGCATGATATGATGACCTCACAAGCGGTCCGCTTTCCACAAATTCAAATCCTTTTTCATATCCGGCTTTTTTTATTTCCTCAAAGATATCGGGATGAATATATTCCGTAACAGGAAGATGATTTTTTGTGGGTTGCAGATATTGACCAACAGTGAAAATTTTACATTCTGCTTTTATCAAGTCATCCATTGTTTCCAGAATTTCTTCTTTTGTTTCTCCCAAGCCAACCATTATTCCTGATTTAGATTTAATTCCTGCATTTGAAATATTTTTTATCACATCTAAACTTCTTTCGTATATTGCCTGTTTCCTGACTTTTTTTGTCAAGATTTTTACCGTTTCAAGATTATGGGAAACGATGTCGGGCTTTGCATTCAATATTTTCTGAAGATTTTCAATTTTCCCCTGAAAATCGGGAATAAGAGTTTCAACTGTTGTATCAGGATTAAGTTTGCGTATTGCATCAACGGTTTCAGCCCATATTCCCGAGCCGCCATCTTCAAGGTCATCTCTGTCAACCGAAGTAATTACACAATGTTTAAGATCCATTAATTTAATTGCTTCAGCCACTCTTGCTGGTTCATCAAAATCAACATCATTTGGTTTGCCTGTTTTTACATTACAGAAACCACAGGAACGCGTGCATATATCGCCGAGAATCATAAAAGTTGCGTTGCCGGCAGCCCAGCATTCTCCAAGATTAGGACAATTGCCACTTTCACAAATCGTATGCAATTTGTGTTTCCATAAATAAAACTTTACTTGTGAATATTCTCTTGCTGAGGGCAGCTTAATTCTTAGCCAATCGGGTTTTTTTAACATAACTGTATTATCCAAACTTCAGATTAATTTTTCTTCACTCCCAAATGAAAAGAAAGATAGAATGATAAAAATATGTTTTTGTTTTTTGCGAAAGCCATAATATCTATTGTTTTAGGGTAAGCGTCAACAATTGCTCCTACTTCAAGCGATTTAATTCTACCACCTTCGGAAGAATATTCGAAGTTTATACCAAATTTAGAATAAAGTCCCGGATGAAATTTCATTTCTTCCATACCCCTTAAGAAAGGTGCTCTGCCAATGATATTATTTGAATTATGTTTTGAAGGGTCGTATTTTTCAATTATAAAAGTATCTTCTGTTGGCATATTGTTATTGTCCAAAATGTATAAATAAACAGGTTTTGTCATACCCATTGATAAACCACCAAAAAGCAAATAACGTATTTCAACATTTGTGGGGTTTGATTTTCCATTTATAATTCTTTGTAGACCTATGCCTGTTCTTAAAATGAAAAAATTATTTGTCTTGCCATAAATAAAACTTTTTGAATTTGAATAACTCTCATTTGAAGTTCTCATCTCCTTGGGATGCTTCATGTTCACAAATTCAAATTCATACATTCTTTTTTTAAAACCGGTAATATGTTTACCTTGTCTATATATGATTCCCCATCCATCTGTATGAATTAATGCTCCTCCTGTCCTCTCTATACGGTATAAAATACCCCTGCTGTCATCCTTAGTTAATTCCTGTGAATAGGAATTAGTAATAAGAATAAATGATATGATAAATAATATATACGGCTTTTTAAGCATATTAAATGCTTTAATAAAACAAAGATAATAAATTTCGTGTAAATTTAAAAGGAAATATTTACGAATTCTTAAATAATCTGAATGGCAATAATTAATTCATGCTTGCTTTTCTGGTATGAAAATTACTCGCCTTGCTGTATGCAGGACATCTCTGATGGGTTTTGCACGACGCAATTACGATTGCTAATATTGCTACTAAAGATATTATAACAACTGCTTTCTTTTTCATCTTTTTAAAGTTTTAACCGTAACAAGAATTGCAAATATAATTTATTTTATTGTAATTTCGTGTAAAATTAAATAAAAATATTGAAAATAATATAACTTAACTACTAAATGCAAAATACAAGCCAAGTTAACCCCATTATTGAAGAAAGTTGGAAGGCACTGTTGCTTAATGAATTCCAATCTGATTGTTTTTTTGCTCTTAAAAATTTTTTAGTTGGAGAAAAAGCAAAATATGTGATATATCCTCCTGGTTCACTCATTTTTTCGGCTTTTAACTATACACCTTTTGAAAAAGTAAAAGTGGTTATCATCGGTCAGGATCCATATCATGGTAAGGGACAAGCACACGGACTTTGTTTTTCGGTTCAGAAAGGGATAAAACCACCACCGTCACTAGTAAATATTTTCAAGGAAATTCAAAGTGATTTAGGAATTCCTCTTCCTGCACACGGATGTTTAGAAAACTGGGCAAAACAGGGAATTTTGTTGTTAAACGCAACTTTAACGGTTCGCGAAGGTCAACCCGGCTCACATCAGAAAAAGGGCTGGGAACAATTTACCGACGCTGCAATAAAAGCAATTTCAGAAAAAAAACAAGGAGTGGTTTTTCTTTTATGGGGAAATTTTGCAATTGCAAAAGAAACTCTTATTGATTCTACAAAACATCATATTCTCAAAGCAGCTCATCCTTCGCCATATTCGGCAACCGGCTTTTTCGGATGCAAGCATTTTTCAAAAACAAACGAAATTCTTCGTCAGCAGGGATTGGAAGAAATCAACTGGATATTGTAGTTTTACTAAACTTTCAAAGTTTAGTAAAACTTTTTTATAACTGAAAAAATCACAATATTTGTAGGTATTTTAAGTTAATAAAAAAAACATTTCTTCTTCATTTGAAAAAAATAAATTTAATATTATTTATTGTTATTGGCTTTTTGCAGGTCAATGCCCAGAAATTATATAAATTACAAATAAAAAATAACTCTATTCATTCCGAAATTTCAAAAATTGACTATAAAAAAGAATTTTACGACACACTTGAAAGAAAAAAAGAACTTTATAATTACCTGAATAAATTATATGAAAAGGGCTATCTGGCTGCTTATTTCGACAGCATCAGAACAACCGATTCGGTTTCCATGCTTGCAACAATAATTCCCGGCAAAATTTATAAATGGGTGATAATTAAAAAAGCAAATGTTGATGAAGATTTTCTGAAACAATTTACAGGCAGAAAAAATATTGACGGAAAAACCACAATGCTGTATTCCGATATAATTAAATTAAACAAAAAAATAATCGAACATTTTGAAAACAACGGATATCCTTTTGTTTCAGTAAAACTCGACAGTATTGAAACAGATTCAAATGTTTCTAAGGCAGTTTTGAATATTGAAAGAAACAAAAAATATAATATTGACAGCATCATAGTAAAAGGAAATGCAAAAATCTCAAAGCGATATTTGTTCGGTTTTCTTGGAATTGAAGAAGGTTCGGTTTATGATGAATCGCAAATTAAAAAAATAAGTGCAAGATTAAAGGAAATTTCATTTATCAAAGAAGCAAAGTCATACAATTTAATTTTTACGCCGAAGTATTCCAAAATCATTTTATATCTTCAAAAAAATAAATCAAGTCAGTTTGATGGAATAGTCGGCTTCAAGCAAAATGATAAAAATCCGAGTAAAATTGATTTGACCGGAGAAGTACATCTCAATCTCATCAATTCATTTGGCAGGGGCGAATTTATGAGTTTCAACTGGCGCAGCTTACAGGAAAAAACTCAGGATTTGAAAATTAACTTCACATATCCCTATTTGTTTTCTACGCCTTTCGGAATTGATTTAAAATTTTCGATTTATAAAAAAGACACCACTTATATTACTATAACCCGTAATATCGGAATTCAGTATTTTTTTTCGGGCAGAGATTATCTAAAATTTTTTCTTGATAATAAAAGTTCAAATATACTTTCAACAGTTGGTCTTAAGAGCACAACAGTGTTACCCGATTATGCCGATATCGAAAATAATATCTACGGATTGGAATTTAAAAGAGAGCATTTGGACTACGTGTTAAATCCGCGACGCGGACATTTCATAAAAATCAGCATCGGTGCCGGAACAAAAAATATAAAGAAAAACAGCGAAATAAATTCCGAAGTTTATAATAACATAAAATTGAACTCGGAGCAATATCATATAGAAAGCGAACTTGATAATTATTTTTCCGTTTCACATCGTTCGGTTATAAAACTTGGTTCGCAATGCGGCTGGATTATAAATGACAATTTATTTCAAAATGAACTTTTTAAAATCGGTGGTTTAAAAACATTGCGTGGGTTTGATGAAGAATCAATTTTTGCATCGAAATACTCAATACTTACTGCCGAATACAGGTTTTTATTTGAAGAAAAATCATATTTATTCGGCTTTTTCGACTGGGCGTATTATGAAAATTTCAGCAGTAACAAAAAAAATATTCACGATACTCCTTATGGCTTCGGTGCAGGCATTAGCTTCGAAACAAAAGCAGGAATATTTTCAATAAGTTATGCACTCGGCAAGCAATTTAATAATCCTATATATTTTAAAAATTCAAAAGTGCATTTCGGTATTGTGAATTATTTTTAGAAAACATTTTTAATAAACGGGATTTGCCATCACTCAAAATATTAATGATTGTAAATAAATTTTGAGTATTTTTGTTTTAAATGAATTGATAAATTTTATGCTAACAAAAGAATATATAACGGACTTAAAAATTAATGGTAACGGATTGTTTGGTGAACTTGTTCGTGACAATTCATCAAATATTGGCAACTTAGTTTTTATTTTAGAAAATTTAGGACATCTGCCTATTAATTTTGATGGTAAGTGGTTGCTGGATTTAACTCAAAGTAAATTTTCTCAGGTAAGAGAACTTGCTGTAAAAAATATTGCTAAATTAACACAAACAGAATATATTGAAACATTAAATAAAATTATTAAAACAGACACTGACACTAATGTACGCAGGGAAGCTGTTTCGGCAATTGGCAGAATGAGAAATATTAATAATAATAAACTACTTGTAAAAATTCTTAAAGATAAAGATCCCAAAATTGTGTGCCAAGCAATTCGTGGATTATTGGTATTTAAAAACGATGAAGAAGTTGATAACAGTTTAAAATCATTAATTAATCACGAAAACGAAATGGTTAGAACTGTTATTTACAAAGAATATTTTGCTAAAGAACGCATAAGGGAAAATGAGAAACCACATGCTGAAACATATGAATATCTTAAGAATGTTATAGTTAATGGTGATGTGCGGGAAGTATTAAAAAATGTTCCTAATGAAAGTATTCATTTAACTTTTACATCACCACCATATTATAATGCCAGAGATTATTCAATTTATCCAAGTTACAAAGCATATCTGAATTTTCTTGAAGAAGTTTTTTTAGAAACTTATAGAGTAACAAAAGAAGGAAGATTTTTAATTGTAAATACTTCACCTATTATTATTCCAAGAGTTAGTCGAGCACATTCAAGTAAACGTTACCCAATACCTTTTGACATACACCATTATTTAATGCAGATGGGATGGGAGTTTATTGACGATATTATTTGGTTAAAACCAGAATATAGTGTAAAGAATAGAATTGGCGGGTTTCAACAACATCGTAAACCATTAGCATATAAACCAAACTCCATTACAGAATATTTAATGGTTTATCGTAAACAAACGGAAAAATTATTAGATTGGAATATTCGTCAATATGATTACAAAACTGTTGAAGAAAGTAAAGTTTCTGAAGGTTATGAAACAACAAATGTATGGAAAATTGATCCTAAATTTGATAAAATACATTCAGCAGTATTTCCCGCAGAATTATGCAAAAGAGTTATAGAGTATTATTCTTTTAAAAACGATTTGATTTTTGATCCATTTGCTGGTAGCGGAACTTTAGGAAGAACTGCAAAAAGTTTAGGGAGATTGTTTTTCCTTACTGAACAAGAACAAAAATATTTTGAGTACATGAAGACCTTTTTAAAAAAAGAAAGTTTGTTTAAAGAAAAACCGACTTCATTTTTAACATTAAGCGAATTTAAAGAAACGATAAAATGACACTTACCGAACAAGTAGCAAAGAATATTATTAGGAAACTTTTAAAAGGTGATGATTACCGAATAGAAGTTGTAACGCTTATTAATGCTGAATTTTTGCAATTTGCAATTGATTTCTTCAAAAAAATTATTGATGCTAAATTGAAAAGTAAAAATATTGTTGATTGGTATAAAAAAGAATTTTTAAATCCAGATTTACCTGCAAAAGAAATAGCAATCAATTCAGGATTAAACAAAAAGACAATTCACAATATGTTTAATTCTTCTACAAAAGAAATTATAATTGATGCAGCAAATGAACATTACGACATACTTTTCGAAAGTATAAAAAAATTGGTTGAAAGTGAGCATGAGTTAGATTTAACTCTTACTATAAAATTTAAAGGAGTAAGTGTTGATTTGAATGTAAGTGAAAGTTTAATTGTAATCAATACACTTGCCGTAAAACGAGCAGAATTAAGGGGCGGACTTTGGAGTACAGCAGGTAAAAGAGTTGAAAATCCATTAATGAAAACACTTTGTAAGCTTTATTCTGTGAACGAAGAAAATTATAAAGCAAAATTCGTAAAAGATAACTCTAAAGGTTTTGATAGAGAAATAGATTTTTATTTAATCAAAAACAATAAAGAATATTTATGTGAAGTAAAGCTCATGGGAAGTGGAAATCCTGAGAGTGCAGATGCTGTGATAGCAAGAGCAACAAATTTATTCGTTGCAGACAAACTTTCAATTCAAAATAAAAATCAACTTGATCATTTGAAAATAAATTGGGTCGAATTACGATCTAAAGATGGTTATAAAAGATTCAAGATAGCATTAGAAAACATTGGTATTCCTCATAAAAATTACAATGAAAATATTGACAACGATTTAGAAAAAATATTTGATGAAGTATTTGACTAAGTTATATTGTTGACCCTATAAAACAACATAAAGAAAAACATACTAAATCTTGTATTAAACATAAAGTTATTTGGATACTAAAATTGTAATTCTTAATTTTTCATTCTCAAAATGAACCTACTCCTTGTTTCCGCCACAAACGATGAAATAAAACCTTTAAAAAACCTTCTAAAAAAAGAGAGTCAGTTATCTTTCGGATTAGAAAGATACGAACACAAAAATACAATAATAGATATACTCGTAACAGGTGTAGGAATGGTGTCGACAGCTTTTCGGCTCGGGAAAGTTTTTGAAAATAATAAATATGACTTTGTTTTAAATCTTGGAATTGCAGGAAGTTTTAAAAAAGAAATTGAAATCGGAAAAGTTGTAAATGTGAAAACCGAAATATTTTCGGAACTCGGAATCGAAGATAATGAAACCTTTATTCCACTTTACAAAACAGGACTCGGAACTGAAAGTAAAATATTTGAAGAAGGAAAACTCATAAATAATTCGGTACTTAATAATTCCGAAATAAAAAAGCTGATTGAAGTTACAGGAATTACGGTAAATACAGTTCATGGAAATTTTGAAAGCATTGAAAAAATCAGAAAATTATTTGAACCCGATATTGAATCAATGGAAGGAGCAGCTTTTTTCTTTGCCTGTAAAAATGAAAAAATAAGTTTTGCCGAACTCCGTGCAATTTCAAACTACGTTGAACCGAGAAATAAAAATAAATGGAATATTTCCGAAGCAATAAAAAATCTTAATAATATTGCAATGAAAATAATTAATTCTTTTTAAAATAAATTAAAAACTTAAATTTCAAAACCTAACAGGTCTCCAAGACCTGTTAGTTTAATGTCAATAAATTTTAACAACAAACACAATATTTTGTTTATGCAGAAAAAAACAAAAAAGCATATTCCGCATCACACACTGGCAAAACAACAAATCATCAAGGAAAAAATAAATTATCCTAAAAATAAAAATTTATTTTTTTATTCAACTCTTGGATTGTCTTTTCTGGTGAGTTTTGTTATTTACATTTTTACTCTTGCTCCTACAATTTCTTTTGAAGACAGTGGCGAGCTTGTTACTGCTGCCTATTTTATGGGTGTTCCACATGAACCCGGTTATCCTTTGTTTACAATTTTCGGAAAATTATTTACACTAATCGTGCCTTTCGGAAGCATTGCATACAGAGTAAACATGATGTCGGCATTTTTCACTTCTTTAGCTTCTGCTTTAATAACATATTCAACGGTTTTGATAATTGAAGACACTTTTATTTCAACTAAATTCTGGAAAGCCAACAATGAAAAGTTTTTAAATATTTTAAAATATTTAATCGCATTAAGCAGCGGATTGTTTTTCGCATTTTGCAACGAAACATGGGAACAAGCCGTAATGACTGAAGTATATGGACTGAACAGTTGTTTTGTTTCTTTATTTATATTACTTGCTCTTATCTGGAAAAGGCAGGATACTATTGAAAAAAGAAAAAAATATTTATATCTTGTAAGTTTTATCATGGCATTGTCATTTACATGCCATACAACATCTTTAATGCTGATTCCTATTTTTGGTGTTTTTGTATTAGCTGTTGATTATAAAATATTATTGAACATTAAAACGATTTTAAAATCATTCTTATTTTTCATTCTTGGTTTATTTCCATTTCTTTATCTGCCGTTTGCATCAATGCACAATCCTCCTATGGATTGGGGCAACCCCGAGAATCTTACTAATTTCTTCAGAGTTGTAACACGTCATCAGTACAAATCTGAAGACCCCCATACTACAGAAAGATTTATCAGTCAGTTTAAATATTATTTAAATCAACTTCTTCCCGAGCAATGGTACCCGGTATTTCTGATTTTTGCGGTAATCGGATTTTTCCTTATTTATAAACAAAATAAAAAGTTGTTTTACTTTGTTCTGACATTCGTGCTTTTCAGCATGCCTATTATGACGTATGAAACGAATTTTGATGTTACAAGCAGCAAAGATGTTGCCATTGAAAATGGTTCACTTGTATCTGTATTTTATATTCCTTCATATATGATACTTTCATTACTCACAGGTGCTGGTTTTTTTTACATTTTAAGTTTGCTCAAAACAAGAATACATTATTTTGTTGCTTTGTTATTTGTTGCATTTTCATTAAGCGGAATATATAGAAATTACAATAACAATGATATGAGCAATTATTATTATCCGCAAAAATATGTTGATAATGTTTTCAAAATTGCTACAAAAAATTCAATAGTTATTGGTGACTGGGACCCATATTGTTTCCCTTTCATTTACTTTCAGAATGTTGAGAAAAAAAGACAGGATATTCTTTCTCTGGATATAAAACTACTTAAAAGAAGCTGGTATATTCAATATCTGAAAAATTATTATCCCGAAATTATCAAATTGTCACAAACAGAAGTTGACAGATTTCTTGAAGCGGTAGCTCCTTTCGAAAAAGGAATATCGTATGATGGAGCTTATATACAATCATGTTATGAAAATATGATTCATTCATTAATTGACAAAAATTTAAGTAAAGGCAGAGATGTTTACATTGCTTATATAGATGCAGAAACAAACGAAATATTAAAAAACTATCCCCGCGAATCAATTTTGGCTGTTTATAAAATTCCGAGAGAACAAAATTTAACAAAAGCAGAGTATTCAGATTTTGATTTTAAAGATTTTATAAATGCCGATAATCCAACTGACAGGTTGCTCCCTAAATTTCGTGAATACTATGGAGGCCTTGTTTTGCAAAGAGCATCTTTGTTTCAGAAATTTGAAAACAAAACCGAAGCATTAAAGTTTTATAATCTTGCAATTCCTTTTTTCAGGAATAATAAAGATGCGCAGAATATTATTTACAATAGAATTGAAGAATTGAAACAAGTAAAATAATTAGTGTTTTTAATAAAGTATAGTTATTAAAAGTAGTTTAATGTTTCTGTTATTTGATATTACTACTCTTAAATTTATTTTGTTTTAGATTTTTTAAAATTTTAAATTAGTATTTTATTTATTGTTAATCCTATTTATTGTTCTAAAGAGTTCAATATGCATGACTTTAAACAAAATAATAATATTTACTTTTTATTTCCGAAATGTTGCTCAAGATATTTTGTAATATATTTTCCGAGAATATCGAACTCAATATTAACAACTGAACCCGGTTTATATTCCTGAAAAACCGTATTGTGATAGGTATATGGAATTATTGCAACCGAAAACCAGTTTTTTCCCGAACCTACAACCGTTAAGCTCACTCCGTCAATAGAGATAGAGCCCTTTTCAACAGTTACGTTTCCTCTGTCTGCATCGTATTCGAAAGTATAAAGCCAGCTTCCGTCAGTTTCTTCAACATTTTTGCAAATTGCAGTTTGGTCAACATGTCCCTGAACAATGTGCCCGTCAAGACGACCATCAATTTTCATGCACCTTTCAAGATTTATCCTGCTTCCTGTTTTCAACAAACCAAGATTGCTCCTGTCGAGTGTTTCTTTAATAGCCGTGATTGTGTATTGATTCTTTTCTGCAAAAACTTTAACGGTAGTCATGCAAACTCCATTGTGTGCAATGCTTTGGTCAACTTTTAATTCTTTTGCAATCGGTGTTTCAATTGTGATGTGCAAATTTCCGAATTCTTTTTCGAGAGAAACAACAGTTCCCAATGCTTCAACTATTCCTGTAAACATAAATCTTTCAATTTTTAAATCCTAATTTCTAATTTATTTTATCTTATTATCTGAACAAATCCATGCAAAGTTCTTTTCTTCAAGCCGGCTAATCGTTGTTCATAAACAGCACAAACATAATAATAAACTCCGTCGCTGCATTTGAGTTTTGTATGTTGGTCTTTGCCATCCCACATTATATCTGGATTTGAAGTTTGAAAAACAACATTTCCCCATCGGTTATAAATTTTTAAATCAATTTTCTGAACAAATTTATAAGGAAATGGACGATAGTAATCATTAAATCCATCATCGTTAGGAGTAAAAACGTTGGGTAATTTATAAAGTGAACAACTGTCAATATCAAGACATATTTTATTTGTAGTTGCACTTTCGTTATTAAAAGAATCAATTGCCGTAATGAAATAACAACCTGCAATAGATTTCAGATTATTATGAAGAAAGATTGTATCACTTAGGTTTGTAATAGTTTTAATAAGTTCAAAAGAACCATTATCTTCAGGTGAATAATAAATATAATATTTAACAACATCATTAGAGCAGAAGTGATTGGGATTTGTCCAAATTAAAAAGTTTTCCACGTTATCACAGTTTGGAATAATGGATAAAACAGGCGGACACGGAAGTTCATTATCTACTGGTGTTTCGCAAACTTCTTGCGAAAAATTAATTATTGGTTTTATGAATCCTGCTCCGGAATATTCTCCTATACTTTTTATTTTGTAACAATAAGTTCTTCCGTTTGTCAATCCTGTATCGGTGTAATTTTTATTTGATGCAGTAGCAATAAAATCAAAATTAGTTGTAACCGGATTATATCTGTAAATCTCATACGAATTGTTAGTCCATGGTACATGTTCTTCCCATGTCAGTAGCAATCTGTTATCGAAAGGTGCAATTGACAGAAATACGGAAGATGCAATATGTGTTTCTCCAATAATACCAAAATTATTTTTTAATACAATTCTGTATGAATGAGGATAATTTTTTGTATCTAATGGAATAATAGTATCATTATATAATGTATCATTTATGCCTTTGTAGTTGGAGTCAATTAAAGTTAAATTATTTCCGTAAAAATCGCTTGAGCGATAAATAAGATATTTATACGGTCCCGGATTTACTATGGTATCCATTCCGGCAGGCTTCGACCATGCAACATATATTTTACCGTTCGCAGCATCAGTAGTTTTAATATCAACATTTGTAATAACGGGAACATCTTTTTTAAGTTGTACACATGTTTCATTTGAGGCATAACTTTCGGCACCATCAGTAAAATAGGCATAGAGCATATAACAATAATCGTTGCCATGAATCAAGCCACTGCCACCATTATTGTCAATGAACGTTGTATCATTAATATTGTTGACAGTGGCAATTCTCACATATCCAATACCTGATGGTATTCCTGTTTCGCAATATCCATGAATCCATCCCGAAGCACCATTATCTTTTCTGAAAATTTTAAAACCTTTTGCATTTGAACATACATATGAATCCCACTGCAGTTTTATTGTATTTCCTATAGGAGAAGCTGTTAAATTTGTTGGAGCAGGAGCAACTATTCTGATATTTACGGTTTTCAAAGCCACTAAATTAACCGGACTACCGTTATCAACTGCTCTGAATGTAGCAGAATATGGATTCTTTTTAACATTTTCGCAATTTGTGCTCCATGAAAAAGTTGATGAAACCGAACCAGAACCTATATACGGCGGAAGAAAGTGAGCATGGTTATTTACAATAAAAGGACCACCATAAGCTGTGAGAGTTATATTATTAATAGGAACATCATTATCATGTGCAGTAACATTAAAAGTAAGATTGGTGCCTGCAACCACACAAGTGTCTTTAATATCATCGAAATATGGTGGATGGTTGTTGCATGTTACAACTGTAATTTGCATGTCTCTTTCAACTGAACCTATAAATACGCCCTTTCTGTATTCCTTAATTAAAAAAGCAACATTATATTCGCCCTGAAATAAAGGACTATCCCAAATCAAATCGCCCGTAACGGGATTTAATGTGAATGAACTGTTTGTTTGCGGATAAGAATAACCTGGTATTGTATTGCCATTTTGCTCTTTGCATTTTATAAGTTCATAAGCTAAACTGTCACCATCGGGGTCAAAAGCAACAGGGTTATGAATAAATATTTGTCCTATGCAAGCATTGTCAATTGGAGGATATTTTAATTCAGGAGAATTGTTGCAACCAAGAAATGGATTTATTACAACTATTGTTTCAATATAAAAAACAACATTCACCGAATTCGGAATATTTACTATTCCTCCATTCCTGTTCGGATCTTCCAGTGAAATCTTGAAAGTTCCTGCTCCACTGTAACTATGAGTTCCAATATATTCATTTCTTCGTATAGAATCTGTTATTGGTATTATAATGTAACGGTTTAAGGTATCCGAATCACTGTCGCCCCAGTTAATGGTAAGCTGAGGCCTGTCTGCGGGGCTTTGAGTTAAAGTGTAAGTTACTATTTTAAATTCATAAGTAAAATGGGCAGGGTCAATACATTTATAAGTTATTTCTCCGGCACGGTTATGTGTGGCAAATAATTGTGTTATAAAAAAAAGAAATAATATTATTAATGCAATCTTTTTCATTGGATAGAAAAACGAGATACGAATATACGATAGTTTTCGAATATTTCGACAAAGTTTCTTATAAAAATAGTTAAATAGAGTTTGTCCATAATGCCCGATTTCTTCGGAATTTTGTAGTTTGTACCTAAACTTAAACACAGAAAACTTCTATATTTGACATTCGGTGTTCGATATTCGATATTTTTATTTTTAAAAATACCATAATTATGGACAAACACTTTTATGCCCTCGGGTGATATTGCATTATTTCGGTTCTTAAAAAATCACGGTCAAGGTGAGTATAAATTTCGGTTGTAGTAATTGATTCATGACCGAGCATTTCCTGTATTGCCCGCAAATCAGCACCTCCTTCAATCAAATGAGTAGCAAAAGAATGCCTGAAAGTATGCGGACTTATTTTTTTCTTTAATCCGATTTTTGATGAAAGTTCTTTAATAATCATAAAAATCATATTCCGCGTAAGCTTTGAACCTCGGTTATTCAGAAAAACAATATCTTCATTCCCTTTTAAAACTTTTATATGACTTCTTATATTGTGGATATATGATTTTAAAAGTTTCTTAGCTGTCGAACCCATAGGAACCAATCTTTCTTTATCACCTTTTCCTGTAATTTTAATAAAACCGGCATCGAAAAATACGTTTGAAATTTTCATATTAACAAGTTCCGATACACGCAAGCCACAGCTATAAAGCATTTCGAGCATAACTTTATTTCGTTCGCCTCCTGATTTGCTTAAATCAATTGCTGCAATTAATTCGTCAATTTCCACAACACTTAAAACATCAGGTAATTTTCTTCCTGTTTTCGGAGCTTCGAGCAATTCGGCAGGACTGCTTTTAATAACATCTTCGAGCAAAAGATATTTATAAAATGCTTTTATTCCCGAAATAATTCTTGCCTGCGATGTTGCTGATATTTCTATTTCATTCACCCAACTAATAAAATCTTTCAAATGCGAAAGTTCAATTTTTTCGGGAATTAATTCTTGTTTTTTTAATTCCAAGAATTGAACTAATTTTACAATATCATGAATATAAGCATCAATAGAATTGATTGAAAGCGACTTTTCCAGTTTCAGATACGACTCAAATCCTTTTATGTAACTATTCCAATTCATATTTTCTTTTCTCTGCGTCTTTGCGGTTATTTTTTTCTCGCCAAGACGCAGAGACGCAAAGATTTTTTACTAAATTAATAATAAATTTTAAATTTGTTAAATTATAGTTATGATTTTTGTATGCGAAAACTAAAGAATGAAGAGCTTAACCGCAAGTCAGTTGAAGAATTTAAAAATTCCGTGAAAATTCCTGTAATTATTATTTTGGACAATGTTAGAAGCATGAATAATGTTGGTTCGATTTTTCGCACTTCCGATGCTTTTCTTGTTGAAGCAATTTATTTGTGCGGAATTACAGGACAACCGCCAAATAAGGAAATTCATAAAACAGCACTTGGTGCAACCGAATCGGTTGGATGGAAATATTTCATAAATGCAGTTGATGCAATCAGTGAATTGAAAAAAAATAATTATAAAATTATTGCAATTGAACAAGCCGAAAACAGTGTTTTTCTGAATAATTTTAAAGCAGATGAAAATAAAAAATATGCTTTCATTTTCGGAAATGAAATTAACGGAGTTTCCGATGAAGTAATGGAAACAGTTGATGAATGTATTGAAATTCCTCAGTTCGGAACAAAGCATTCTTTTAATATTGTGGTGAGCGTTGGAATAGTTTTGTGGGAATTTTGTAAAATAGCCACGAATACACGAATAAAAATATAAAAAACCATTCGTGGATTCGTGGCAAATAAAAAATATGATATGGAAAAAATATTATTCAAAGAAGAGAGCTACCAAATAATTGGTAAGTGTATGGAAGTACACAATAATCTTGGTGCAGGATTTTTAGAAATCGTTTACAAAGATGCTTTGGAATATGAGTTTAAAAAAGCTGGTATAGTATATGAACGAGAAAAAATGTATGAGGTAAATTACAAGGGGATTATTTTACCTCATAAGTTTTATGCCGATTTTGTTGTGAATGCAAATATTATTTTAGAAGTAAAAGGCGCAGCAGGTATTTCAGAAGAATTTGTAGCACAAGCAATAAATTACTTAAAAGTATCTCATAATAAATTAGCACTAATAGTAAATTTTGGAGAGTTGAAATTAAATTACAAAAGAATTGTGTTTTAAAATACTATGCCACGAATAAAAAATCATTCGTGCATTCGTGGCAAACAAAAAATAAAAAAATGAAAATTCTATTTCTTGTTGTCGGTAAAACAAATGCTCAGTATCTAATTGAAGGAATTAATATTTTTGAAAAGCGGCTGAAACATTACGTAAATATTGATTTTTGTGTAATTCCTGATTTGAAGAAAAGTTCATCTACTAATATTGAAGAGTTGAAAATTAAAGAAGGAAAACAAATTATCGAAAAATTAAAAAATAATGACTTCGTGGTTTTACTTGATGAAAGAGGAAAACAAATGAAATCAGAAGAGTTTGCAAATTTTATAATTCATAAGCAAAACACAAGTGTAAAGAATTTAACTTTTATTGTTGGCGGTGCGTACGGATTTTCTGAAGAAGTTTATAAAAGAGCAAACTTTTTATTATCACTTTCATCTATGACTTTTTCTCATCAGATGGTGAGGTTATTCTTTATGGAACAACTTTACAGGAGTTTTACAATAATAAAAAACGAATCTTATCATCATAAATGAAATAGTTTTCAGTTCAAAAAGAAACTATGAACATTATAAATATTTATTAGTTACAATAAAATTAACTTTTTAACTTTGCAACTGTCGAAAGGTAAAAATTAAATTTTTAAAACAATTTTATGAAAGTAGCATTAATTACAGGAATTACAGGACAAGACGGAGCGTATCTTGCTGAATTTTTATTGAAAAAAGGATATGTTGTTCATGGTGTAAAACGAAGAGCATCATTATTCAATACACAAAGGGTTGATGGTTTGTATCAGGATATTCACGAAGCAAATTTAAAATTTAAACTTCATTACGGCGATTTGTCCGATTCGGCAAATATCATAAGAATAATTCAGGAAACACAACCCGATGAAATTTATAATCTTGGTGCAATGTCGCATGTAAAAGTGAGTTTCGAAACACCAGAATATACTGCTAATGTTGATGGAATCGGCACTCTCAGAATTTTAGAAGCTATAAGAATACTTGGATTAACAAATAAAACAAAATTTTATCAGGCATCAACATCCGAACTTTACGGACTTGTTCAGGAAATTCCGCAAACCGAAAAAACTCCGTTCTATCCGCGCTCACCTTATGCGGCGGCAAAATTATACGCATACTGGATTACGGTGAACTATCGCGAAGCATATAATATTTTTGCCTGCAACGGAATTTTATTCAATCACGAGTCTCCTATGAGAGGCGAAACTTTTGTTTCAAGAAAAATTACAAGAGCAGTTGCACGTATTGCATTAGGATTGCAGGACAAATTATATATGGGAAACCTCGATGCAAAGCGCGACTGGGGGCATGCGAGAGATTATATCGAAGCAATGTGGCTGATGATGCAACAGGAAAAGTCTGAAGATTTTGTAATAGCTACAGGCATTACAACCAGTGTAAGGGATTTTTTAATAAAATCATTTAATGAAATAGGAGTTGAACTTGAATTTAAAGGTAAGGGTATTGAGGAAAAAGGATTTGTAAAATCATCAAAAAACAAAGATTATAAACTTGAAATCGGAAAAGAAGTTATTGCTGTTGATATAAATTATTTCCGTCCCACAGAAGTTGATATTTTACTTGGCGATTCATCAAAAGCAAAACAAAAACTTGGATGGAAACTTAAATACAATCTCGATTCGCTGGTAAAAGAAATGGTAGCTGCCGATATCGACCTTTTTAAAAGAGATAAAATTTTATGCGACAAGGGATTTAAAACCATCAACGCTGACCAGAAATAAAGTTTTTAGTTAACTCTAAGCCCTATGCTCTTAGCTCTACGCAAATATCAAGTAAATATTAGTTATTAAATTTTTATTTTTTAAAATGGAAAAGAATTCAAAAATTTATATTGCCGGACACACAGGAATGGTGGGTTCTGCTATAAAACGAAATTTTGAAAAAAAAGGTTTTTCAAATTTTATTTTTAAAGATGAAAAAGAACTTGATTTAACAAATCAGAAAGCAACTAATGATTTTTTTGAAAAAGAAAAACCCGAATATGTTATTCTGGCAGCCGCAAAAGTTGGCGGAATACATTCAAACAATACTTACCGTGCCGATTTTATTTATATTAATTTAATGATTGAAGCAAATATTATTCATGCATCATTTAAAAATAATGTAAAAAAACTTTTGTTTCTCGGTTCTTCGTGTATTTATCCGAAACCGTGCCGATCGAGATCGCGG